>NZ_JBHTJR010000023.1:0-112550 GCF_042676005.1 Tenacibaculum geojense
CAGTGGTTGTAGGAAGCAACCCAGGCGAGGTAACCATCACGCCAGATCCAAACGGTACGAATCCAACAGGTTTGACTTTAGATCCATTGACAGGAGCGATTAGTATTGATGCGGGTACACCATCAGGTACGTATTTAGTAGAATATGAGTTATGTGAGAATGGAGCGAATCCAGTAAACTGTGATATAGCGACAGCTACGGTTGTAGTTTCAAATCCAATCGATGCGATAGACGATGATTACAGTGCCAGTCCGCTAACTATTGGAGATAGCACGGGCGATGTAACGGATAATGATACCTTAGATGGATCACCAGTAGTTGTTGGAAGCAACCCAGGCGAGGTAACTATCACGCCAGATCCAAACGGTACGAATCCAACAGGATTGACCTTAGATCCGTTGACAGGAGTGATTAGTATTGATGCGGGTACACCATCAGGTACGTATTTAGTAGAATATGAGATATGTGAGAATGGAGCCAATCCAGCAAATTGTGATATAGCGACAGCTACGGTTGTAGTTTCAAATCCAATCGATGCGATAGATGATGATTACAGTGCCAGTCCGCTAACTATTGGAGATAGTACGGGCGATGTAACGGATAATGATACTTTAGACGGATCACCAGTGGTTGTGGGAAGCAACCCAGGTGAGGTAACCATCACGCCAGATCCAAACGGTACGAATCCAACAGGATTGACCTTAAATCCATTGACAGGAGTGATTAGTATTGATGCTGGTACACCATCAGGTACGTATTTAGTAGAATATGAGTTATGTGAGAATGGAGCGAATCCAGCAAACTGTGATATAGCGACAGCTACGGTAGTAGTAGATGCTGATCCTCCAGTAGTTACATTAACTATAGATAGTATAACAGGAGATGATACGTTAGATTCTAATGAAATTTCTAATACTGTAACTATCACAGGTACTGTAACTGGTGAATTTAACGAAGGAGATATTGTCACGTTAACTATTAATGGAATAGATTATTCAGGGCCTGTAGATGCTTTAGGAAATTATAGTATTGATGTTCCAGGTTCAGAATTGGCAGATGATATTGATTTACAAATAGATGGTAGTGTAACAACTTTTGATCAAGCTGGTAACGAAGGTTCTGCGTCGGCAATTCAAACATATACCCTATTAGATACTGATGGAGATTTAATTCCAGATTATTTAGATGTAGATGATGATAACGATGGGATACCTGATGTAGCGGAAGGTAATGTGGATACAGATGGTGATGGAATTCCGGATTCTTTAGATTTAGACAGTGATAATGACGGTATTCTTGATGTAGATGAAGGAGGAAATGGAGATTTAGATACAAATAACGATGGAGTTATTGATGAAAATGATAATGGTTTTGTTGATGAAGATTTAGATGGTCAAGCAGATGATTCTGTAGATACAGATGAAGAGCCAGACACTGATAATGATGGTGTTCCAGATTATCAAGATTTAGATAGTGATAACGATGGTATTAATGATGTTATTGAAGATAATAATGTTGATAATAATAACGACGGTATTGCAGATGGCGATGATGCTGATGGAGACGGTATTGTTGACAGTGTAGATGCAAATGATACTGTTTTTGGTGAAGGAGAGAATGGTGAAGAACCAAATACAGATTCAGATGGAGATGGTATTCCAGATTATCGAGACTTAGATAGTGATGATGACGGAGTTAATGATGTTGTAGAAGGAGGAAATGGTTCATTAGATGTTAATGGAGATGGATTAGTAGATGGACCAGACTCTGACGGAGATGGTATTGTTGATGGTGTTGATGAAGATAATGGAAGTTTTGGAGATACTGGAAATACAGGAACTAATGATTCTGATCCAACAGACCCTAATAGTGGAGGGAATGGAACAGTAAGTGATAGTGGAACAGATTCCGATGGAGATGGTATTGCTGATAGTGTTGATGGTTTAGATGGTTTTGGAGATGCTCCTATTGACGATGGTGAAGTAAATGTATTCAATGTTTTAACACCAAATGGAGATGGAGATAATGATACATTAATCATTCAAGGAATAGAAAATTACCCAAATAACACATTAGAGATTTTTAACAGATGGGGTAATACTGTTTATAAAAAAGTAAGTTATGATAATAGTTGGGACGGAACCTCAAACGGAAGAGTAACAATTCAGGTAGATGAGAAATTACCAACAGGAACTTATTATTATGTACTTGATTTAGGTAACGGTTCTAAGCCTAAAGTAGGTTGGATTTATCTAAACAAAGATTAATAATTAGTGAATTAGAAAAACAAAATCAGTATGAAGTTAATTAAAACAATAATATTATTTCTACTTGTAATAGTTACTGTTACAGTTAAGGCTCAGCAAGATCCGCAGTATACACAATACATGTTTAATACCATGAGTGTAAATCCAGCTTATGCAGGTTCTAATGATCATACAATCATTAATCTGTTGGCTAGAGCACAATGGGTAGGTGTAAACGGAGCTCCACAAACTCAAACTTTAAGTTATGATACTCCACTTGGTTATAGTGGAGTTGGTTTAGGAGTTAACTTAGTTAATGATAAAATAGGTCCTGCAAATGAATTATCTTTAGATATAAATGCTTCTTACACTATAAGAACAAGTAATGAAGGAAATTTAGCATTTGGTTTAAAATTAGGAGGCAGAAATTTAAATGTAGATTGGAGTAAAACTAATCCGGAAACAAGTGATGATTCAGAATTAAGAAACAACATTAATAGGTTTTTACCAACAATTGGAGCAGGTGTGTTTTTTTATAAACCTAAATGGTATTTAGGTTTAGCAATACCAAATTTTTTAAGAACCGATCATTATGATGATACAAATAATGGAGGAAGTGTTGCTACAGAAAGAATGCACTATTTCTTAATTGCCGGTTATGTTTTTGATTTAACGGATGAGATTAAATTCAAGCCAGCAGTATTAACTAAAATAGTAAACGGTGCACCATTGTCGTTAGATATATCAGCAAACTTTCTTTTTAACGAGAAGTTTAGAGCTGGTATTGCATGGAGATGGGATGATTCTGTAAGCGCATTGTTAGGTTTTCAAATATCAAGATCATTACAATTAGGCTATGCCTATGACTTAACCACATCTAATTATAGTAATTATAATTCAGGAAGTCATGAAATAATGTTGCGCTATGAAATATTTAAACAAGAAACAATGAAATCACCAAGATTCTTTTAAAAGTATGAGTACAAGAAAAATAATAATTGTAATAGTTATTTTGTGTAGTACTGTTCAGACTTATGCACAAAAAAAATACGCTGCCGATAGGTATTTTAAAGAGTTTGCATATAAAAAATCTGCAGAATTATACGAAGCTATATACAAGAAGGGAGACGAAACGTACTTAACATTAAGTAGATTAGGAGATTCTTATTACTATAATGTTGAGTTTCAAAAAGCAGAAAAATGGTATGCATTATTAATGGAGAAATATCCAGATGATGCTACTTCAAATCATATTTTTAGATATGCTCAAACCTTAAAAAGCAATGGAGATATTGAAGCTTCAGATAAGTGGTTGTTGAAATTAAAAAGTAAAAACGCTGATGATACAAGGGTGAAATATTTGGAAGAAAATAAAGAGTATTTTTCAGAATATACTAATAAAGAAAAAACATTTATTAATATACATAATTTATCAGTAAATACAGAATATTCAGACTTTGGAGGCTTTATTTATGAAGATCATTTGTATTTCGCTTCAACAAAACCGAGCCCTGAAAATGAAAAATTATATAAATGGAACAATCAACCATTTTTAGATGTTTATAAAGCAAAAAACAAGGTTATAGACGAAAAGAAAATTTTAGAGTTAGAAAAACCCGAAAAGTTTGATGTTATTAATACAAAATATCATGAATCTAATGCTGTAATTACTAAAGATGGTTTAACAATGTATTTTACCCGAGATAATTATGACGGTAAAAAACTAGAATCTGATGATGACGGTAAAATTCACTTAAAAATATATAGCGCTCAGTTTTTATATGGTGAATGGACAAATATTAAAGAATTGCCATTTAATAGTAATGAGTATTCAATGGGCCACCCCGCTTTAAGTGCCGATGATAAAACGTTGTATTTTGTATCTGACATGCCAAGTGGTTATGGAGGAACTGACATATATAAAGTTGCAATTTTAGGTAAAGGTAAGTTTGGAGAAATTGAAAATTTGGGTAAAGAAATCAACACAGAATCTAGAGAAATGTTTCCGTTTGTAGATAGTAATAATACACTGTATTTCTCTTCTGACGGACATTTAGGTCTAGGAGCATTAGATATTTTTGAATCAAAAATTAATAATGGATCTTATACCAAACCAGTTAATTTAGGAACACCTGTAAATGGACCAAGAGATGATTTTGGCTTTGTAATTAATGAGGAAAATACAAGAGGTTTCTTTTCATCAAATAGAAAAGGAGGAAAAGGAGATGACGATATTTATAGTTTTTTAATTTACAAGTGTAAAGAAGATATTGAAGGTGTAGTGACTGAGAAAAACACAAATAAACCATTAGCAAATGTAAGTGTTCGTTTAATTAATGAAGATGGAGAACCAGTAGCTGAACAAAAAACAAAACAAGACGGAAGTTATTTCTTTAAAAGAATTGATTGTGAGAAAAACTATACCGTAGTAGCATCTAAAGATGATTATAAATCATCACAAGAAGAAACAGCTACGCAAGATGTAGATAAAAAAGTAATTCAAACAGATTTACAGTTAGAATCTTTAATAATAGAAGATCAAATTGTTATAAACCCAATTTTCTTTGATTTTGATTTGTATAATATTCGTGAAGATGCAGAGTATGAATTAGAACATATTGTATCAGTAATGAAAAACCACCCAGAAATGGTGATAAAGATAGAATCTCATACAGATAGTAGAGGAACCAAAGCTTATAACAGAACATTATCAGATAACAGAGCAAAATCTACCAGAGATTATATTATTTCAAGAGGAATAGCAGCAAATAGAATAGAAAGTGCTATTGGTTACGGAGAAGATCAGCTTTTAAATAACTGTGATGATAGTAGTAAATGTTCTGAAGAAGAGCATCAAAAAAACAGACGTTCTTATTTTTACATAGTAAAAGGCGGAAAAAATGTTAAATCTAGCAATGAATAATCAATATTTTAAATAAATCAAAAAAACACCTCCTACAAGAGGTGTTTTTTTATGTATAAAAGCCAACTTTTTAATAAATTATGTAATTTCGCGCATTACTATATATAGAACGACAAAATGAATAAGAATTTTACTGAATACAAAGGATTGGATTTACCAAAAGTAGCTGAAGAAATTTTAAACTATTGGGACGAAAACAACATCTTTGAAAAAAGTATTAGCACCAGAGAAGGCAATGAGCCTTTTGTGTTTTTTGAAGGACCACCATCTGCAAATGGTTTACCAGGAATTCACCACGTAATGGCTCGTGCTATTAAAGATATTTTTTGTCGTTATAAAACTCAAAAAGGATACCAAGTTAAAAGAAAAGCAGGTTGGGATACACACGGATTACCAGTAGAGCTTGGAGTTGAAAAAGAACTAGGTATTACCAAAGAAGATATTGGTACAAAAATTACCGTTGAAGAGTATAATGAGGCATGTAAAAAAGCGGTAATGCGTTATACTGATATTTGGAATGACTTAACCAAAAAAATGGGATATTGGGTAGATATGGAAGATCCATATGTTACTTATAAACCTAAATATATGGAGTCTGTATGGTGGTTGTTAAAACAAATTTATAATAAAGATTTGTTGTATAAAGGTTATACCATTCAGCCATATTCTCCAAAAGCAGGTACTGGTTTAAGCTCACATGAACTGAACCAACCAGGTTGTTATAAAGATGTAACAGACACTACAATAGTAGCACAGTTTAAAGCTATAGAAGAAACATTACCAGACTTTTTACAAAACGAAGGAGATATTTATTTTTTAGCATGGACAACTACACCTTGGACATTACCAAGTAACACGGCTTTAACCGTAGGTCCTAAAATAGATTATGTACTTGTAGAAACCTACAATCAATATACATTTGAGCCAATAAATGTTGTGCTAGCTAAAAATTTAGTAGGAAAACAATTTAGTGGTAAGTATAATAAAGTTGATGAAAAATCAGCCTTATTAAATTACAAAGAAGGAGATAAAAAAATTCCTTTTTATGTTGTTAAAGAATTTAAGGGAGCAGATTTAGTAAATACAAAATATGAGCAGTTATTAAACTACGTTTTACCTTATGAAAATGCAGAGAATGCTTTTAGAGTAATTGCAGGAGATTTTGTTACTACTGAAGATGGTACAGGTATTGTACACACAGCACCTACTTTTGGAGCAGATGATGCATTAGTATCTAAACAAGCCGTTCCTGAAATTCCACCTATGTTAGTGTTAGATGAAAATGGAAATACTGTTCCGTTAGTAGATTTACAAGGTCGTTTTAGACCAGAAGTAGGAGAATTTGGAGGAATGTATGTGAAAAATGAATACTATCCAGAAGGTGAAGCGCCAGAAAAATCTGTTGATGTAGAATTAGCTATTAAGTTAAAAACAGAAAACAGAGCGTTTAAAGTAGAGAAATATGTGCACAGTTATCCGCATTGTTGGAGAACCGATAAGCCAATCTTATATTACCCATTAGACTCTTGGTTTATAAAAGTAACCGAGAAAAAAGAGCAAATGTTCGAGTTAAACGAAACAATTAACTGGAAGCCTAAATCTACAGGTGAAGGTCGTTTTGGAAACTGGTTAAAGAATGCAAATGATTGGAATTTATCACGTTCTCGTTTTTGGGGAATTCCATTACCAATTTGGAGAACTGAAGATGGTACAGAGCAACTTTGTATAGGTTCTGTAGAAGAATTGAAATCAGAAATTCAAAAGTCAGTTTCAGCAGGTGTGATGAACGAAGATATTTTTGCTGATTTTGAAGTTGGTAATATGTCAGATGAAAATTATGATACTATTGATTTACACAAAAATGTTGTAGATAAAATAGTGCTAGTTTCTGCTTCAGGGAAACCAATGCATAGAGAAAGCGATTTAATAGATGTTTGGTTTGATTCTGGTTCTATGCCTTATGCACAATGGCATTATCCATTTGAAAACAAAGAACTAATAGATAATAAAGAAAACTATCCAGCAAACTTTATTGCAGAAGGAGTAGATCAAACTAGAGGTTGGTTTTATACTTTACATGCCATTGGAACTATGGTTTTTGATTCTGTAGCCTATAAAAATGTTGTATCTAACGGATTAGTATTAGATAAAAACGGACAAAAAATGTCTAAGCGTTTAGGAAATGCAGTAGATCCATTTACAACATTAGCAGAGTATGGACCGGATGCAACACGTTGGTACATGATTTCCAATGCCAATCCTTGGGATAATTTAAAGTTTGATATTAGTGGTATAGAAGAAGTAAAACGTAAATTCTTTGGTACACTATACAATACATATTCTTTCTTTAGTTTATATGCAAATATTGATGGTTTTACGTATGCAGAACCAGAAATTCCTATAAACGAAAGACCAGAAATTGATCGTTGGATTTTATCTGAATTAAATACCTTAATTCAAAAAGTTGATAAGTTCTACGCAACGTATGAGCCAACAAGAGCAACAAGAGCAATATCAGATTTTGTACAAGATCACTTAAGTAACTGGTATGTTCGTTTATGTAGAAGACGTTTCTGGAAAGGAGAATATGCTCAAGATAAAATCTCTGCATATCAAACCTTATACACTTGTATGGAAACAGTAGCTAAGTTAGGAGCACCAGTAGCACCTTTCTTTATGGATAAATTATATAAAGATTTAACCAACGCTACAAAATCTGAAGACTTTGAAAGTGTACATTTGGCAACTTTTCCAACAAGTAATGAAACTTTAATAGATAAGTCTTTAGAGCGTAAAATGGAAAATGCACAAACTATTTCTTCTTTAGTACTTTCATTAAGAGCTAAAGAAAAAATAAAAGTACGCCAACCATTACAAAGAATTATGATTCCTGTATTGGACTCTACACAAAAAAGTGAAATTTTAGCAGTTTCAGATTTAATAAAATCAGAAGTAAACGTAAAAGAAGTAGAATTGTTAGACGATGCATCTGATATTTTAGTAAAACAAATAAAGCCAAACTTTAAAGCTTTAGGACCAAAATTTGGTAAAGATATGAAGTTGATTGCCAATGCAATACAAGGTTTTGGTCAAGATGAAATAGCAAAAATTGAAAAAGATGGTCAAATTTCTGTTGACATTAACGGAAAAATGATTAATTTGGAAACCGCAGATGTAGAGATTTCATCTAAAGATATAGAAGGTTGGTTAGTAGCTAATGCAGAAGGTTTAACAGTAGCGTTAGATGTTACCATTACTGAAGATTTACGCAAAGAAGGAATTGCCAGAGAATTGGTAAATAGAATACAAAATGCGCGTAAAGATTCTGGTTTAGAAGTAACCGACAAGATTAAATTATCATTTGAAAACCTAGAAGCCTTACAGCAATCAGTATTATCTAATGAAAACTACATCAAAACAGAAACGCTTGCTAAAGAGATTGTTTTTGTTGATGCTCTTGAAAATGGTATAGTAATTGAATTTGATACCATTAAAAGTAAAATGTTAATCGAAAAAGTATAACATTATGGCAGATGATGTAAAAGTAAGATACTCAGATAGTGACTTACAAGAATTTAAAGAAATAATCTTAAAAAAGATTCAAAGAGCAGAGGAAGACTTAGAATTATTAAGATCTTCTTACAAAAACGGAGCCGATAACGGAACCGATGATACTTCACCGACTTTCAAGTCGTTTGAAGAGGGTACAGACACTATGGCCAAAGAAGCAAATATGCAATTAGCTATCCGTCAAGAAAAGTTTATCCGTGATCTTAAAAATGCATTAATTCGTATTGAAAATAAAACATACGGAGTTTGTAGAGTAACAGGTAAACTTATACAAAAAGAAAGATTAAAATTAGTTCCTCATGCTACTTTAAGTATTGAGGCCAAAAGAAAACAATAGTCTAAAGCTTCCTTTTTAGGAAGCTTTTTTATTTTTATGAGGATTCGTAATGTGTTTTGTGCGCTAGTATTTCTTTTAAGTACACATTTACAAGCACAACAAACTATTATAAAACAGTTTCAAACCAAACAACAATATATTTCTATTAATACAGAAGGTTTGGATGAAATTACTATTTTAAATACCAACAACAATACAGTTGAAATAACATTATTGGACGAAAATGCGAAACAACATCTAATTTATACAGATGAAGCAGCACACGAATTAATTATTGGTTTTTCATTATTCTTTACTGAGGATAATAACAGTGTTTTTAGAAAGTTTATCACTCAAAGGTTAAATAGAGCAAGTGTTGTTATAAAACTGCCTAAAAACAAAGATATTTCAGTTTTTGGGAGTAATATAGATGTGATTTCGAAAAATTATAACGGAAATTTACAAGTTTTTATAGATAAAGGTCATGTAGATCTAAATTCTATCCAACAAAAGGCAACTGTAAAACTATTTCAGGGTAATGTTTATGGTAAAATTTCTGATGGAGATATTTCCATAATTACTACTAAAGGTACCATTAAGGTTGATGATGAATCTTTTTTAAAAACCTATCAAAAAAAGCAAACAAATACCACTAAAAATTTTGAGTTAAATTCCATTAATGCTAATGTTTTCATAACTACTCAATAAACTCAATTCTTTTATTATTTTTGCGCGTAATAAATCTTAAGCATGTCAAAAAAAAATCTTGCCATATTAACAGTTGTTTTAGCTATTTTAATAGATCAAATAAGTAAAATTTATGTAAAAACCCACTTTGTTTTAGGTGAGGAAGTGGTAGTTTTTCCAAATTGGTTTATCATACACTTTACTGAAAATAATGGAATGGCTTGGGGATTTGAGTTTGGTGGTAAGGCCGGAAAACTTTTTTTAACCTTGTTTAGAATTGTGGCTGTAGGTGGTATTATTTATTGGTTAAAACAAGTAATCAGAAATAAAGTTCATACAGCTGTTGTTATATCGGTATCTTTAATATTGGCTGGAGCAATTGGTAATATTATTGATTCTGTTTTTTACGGTGTTATTTTTGATAGTTCTGCAAATAATGTAGCGACCATGTTTCCAGATACACCATATGGTTCTTTGTTTTACGGAAAAGTAGTAGATATGCTATATTTTCCTATGTGGCAAGGAATTTTGCCAGAATGGATTCCTGTTTGGGGAGGAAAACCTTTTACGTTTTTTAATGCTATATTTAACGGAGCAGATAGTTGGATTACAATTGGTGTAATTTTATTATTCTTTTTTCATAAACAAGCATTTCCTAAAGAATAACTTTTATATGCAACGTATTTAGTAAATTGCATAAAAAACTGAATGCGCTTAATTAAATATATTGCTGTTTTTGTATTGGGCTTCTTATTAGCTAAGTTATTTTATGAACATAAAACGCAAGAAAAATATAAACAAGAAGAAATAAATGTAATGCTAAAAAGCATTAATAATTTAAGTAAACTTGTGGTAACAGAAGGTAACTTTTCTGAAATTTACAGTTTTTCTGATACTAAAAAATACTTCTATAATTATTTTCAGTTTAAAAAGAAGGCGATTGTTTCTGTAAATGCAAAGGTTGAGATTGGGTACGATTTATCAAAACTAGATATCCAACTAGATAGTGTTCAGAAAAAAATAATTATTAATAAAATACCTAATCCAGACATTGTAATTAGTCCAGACGTTAAATATTTTGATTTAGAGCAAAGTCAATTTAATAATTTTTCTACTACTGATTTAAACGAAATTAATCAAAAGGCAATTGCAAAAATAGAAGAAACTATTGGGGTTACTAAATTAAAAAAGCAAGCGGAACAACGACTTTTTGAAGAATTGTCTAAAATATACCAATTATCAAAAATTTATGGATGGGAAGTAGTTAATAATACCCAGTCTTTAACGTTAAATGATTTTTTTAAGCATTAATTATCTAGGTAATTTTTTACTTAATAAACCATAAATAAAAGTTCCAAATAACGCTCCTGCTAGTACTATTAAAATAGTTAAAAACCCATTTCCAATTAAGGTAAATATTGGAGCAGGGCACGAACCAGCTAATGCCCAACCCAATCCAAATATGATACCTCCAAAAAGCGTACTTTTGTATTCTTTTTTCTTCTCTTTGATAGTAATTTTAGTACCAAGATAATTTTTTATAAATCCACGCTTAAAGAAATACATTAGTATCATAGATGTAGTAACTGCCGTTCCTATAATTCCATACATATGAAATGATTGAAATTTAAACATTTCATATATTCTGTACCAAGAAACAGCTTCTGATTTGGTAAGTATAATACCAAATAATATTCCTATTAATAAAAATCTTAGGTATTTCATCTTGTTAAAAAAGTATTGGGAAAAGAATCCAAATCATTATTAAACCTCCAATAAAAAATCCAATTACAGCTACTAATGATGGAAGTTGTAAACTACTTAAACCGGTAATAGCATGACCAGATGTACAACCATCGGCATACCTTGTACCAAAGCCTATAAAAATACCAGCAACAAATAGTAATACAAAACCTTTTAGACTAAAAGCATTTTCAAAAGAAAATAGCTCAGCAGGCATTAGTTTTTTACCAGCATCTTTAAAACCAAGCTTATCAAGTTCTTGAATTGTTTCTGGATTTAAGCTTATTGTGGATTCATTTGATAAATAATTAGCAGCTATAAAGCCGCCAATAATTAAACCTATTAAAAAAGCAATAGCCCAATCTTTAGGTCGCCAATCAGTTTTAAAATAGTCTGAAAATTTATCGGCACCACTAATAGTACATAAAGTTTCTAGATTACTAGAAACACCAAAGTTTTGTCCGAAATAAAAGAATAAAAATAATACGAATGCTATTAAGGGGCCAGAAAAAAACCAAGGCCAAGGTTGTAATATGTAATCCACGTATTTTAGAGATTATTTTTTAAATACGACATAATGGTTTCTGTAGCTCCAACATTTTGTTGAATATATTTTTGGTTAACAGCTCCCATCTTATTTCGTAAATTGTTGTCATTTTTAAGGGATGCAAATATACTACAAAATTCTGTTTCAGTTTTAATAGCAGTTGCACCGCCCAATGCAATTAAATCTTTAGCTTCTTGAAATTTATCGTATTTATGACCACCAAAAACCACAGGAATTCCAAAGGTTGCTGGTTCTAAAATATTATGGAGTCCTGTACCTAATCCACCTCCAACATAGGCAACATCAGCATAACTATATATTTTCGTCAATAAACCAATAGTATCTACAATAAATACATTAAAGTCTGCTAGGTTTTTATCCTCTTTTTCAGAAAACAATACGGAGTTAGCTTTAATAGCACGTTGTAAACTTTTAATACTTTCAGTTTTGATGTTATGAGGAGCAATAATAATTTTTTTATCAGTTGAAAGATGATTGTTGATATAATGAATTAATAGTTCTTCATCTTCTTTCCAGGTACTTCCCGCAACAAGGGTATATGTGTTGTTTTTAAATTCATTTATAAAATCAACAGAATTTTGTTGTTGAAGTATTTCATGAACTCTATCAAAACGAGTGTCACCAGAAACTGTAACATTGTTTAGGTTTATCTTATTTAATAATTCTTTCGATTTAGTATTTTGCACAAATAAATGCTGAAATGTTTTTAAATACTTTTGCATCCATATTCCATACCATTTAAAAAATAATTGTTCTTCTCTGAAAATTCCAGATACTAAAATTGTAGGTATCGCTTTTTTTTGTAGTTCATTTAATAAGTTTGGCCAAAACTCATATTTTATAATTATGGCGAATTCAGGATTTAACTCACTTACAAAACGTTTTACATTTGCTTTTGTATCAAATGGTAAGTAACATATCACATCTGCATTGGGATAGTTTTTTCTGATTTCATAGCCAGATGGAGAGAAGAAAGTTACTACAATTTTATAGGCAGGATATAATTTGTCAATCTTTTCAATAATTGGTCTTCCTTGTTCAAATTCTCCTAATGATGCAGCGTGAAACCATATAACTTTATCATTTTTTTGGATAGTATTTAATTTATGAAAAGATTCATTTCTTCCCTTAATAAATAGTTTTATTTTAGGATTGAATAACGATATTATTCTTAGAATAAACCAAGCTATATGTATTAAAATATTGTATAAAAAAAGCATTGTGCAATGTAATAAATAAAAAAATCAGTGAATTTATTCACTGATTTTTTAGTTTTATAATTAAAATGTTATTTCATTTCAAAGTCTTCCATAAACTTAGTGGTATAATTACCAGCTACATAATCTGGATGATCCATTAATTGTCTATGGAAAGGAATAGTTGTTTTTATTCCCTCTATTACGTACTCATCTAAAGCACGTTTCATTTTGTTAATAGCTTCTTCACGTGTTTGTGCAGTAACAATTAACTTAGCAATCATAGAATCATAGTTT
The DNA here is from genome assembly GCF_042676005.1 of Tenacibaculum geojense. Classification (NCBI taxonomy): domain Bacteria; kingdom Pseudomonadati; phylum Bacteroidota; class Flavobacteriia; order Flavobacteriales; family Flavobacteriaceae; genus Tenacibaculum; species Tenacibaculum geojense. The sequence goes on from NZ_JBHTJR010000023.1 coordinate 13,547, forward strand.
GGTGGAATCATATATCCTGCATATGCATGCGTATCTACACGAACACCATGACCTCCTGGTGCATGATATGAGGTAATTTTTCCAGGCGCAGGTCTAAATCCTTTGTAAGGATCTTCTGCATTAATTCTACATTCTATAGAGTGTAATTGAGGTGTGTAGTTTTTACCCGAAATTGGCACACCAGCAGCTACTAATATTTGTTCACGAATTAAATCGTAATCAACTACCTCTTCTGTAATTGGATGCTCTACTTGAATACGCGTATTCATTTCCATAAAGTAGAAATTACGGTGTTTGTCTACTAAAAACTCAACAGTACCAGCACCTTCATATTTAATATATTCTGCAGCTTTTACAGCAGCTTCTCCCATGTCATTACGTAACTGATCAGTCATGAATGGAGAAGGAGTTTCTTCTGTTAATTTTTGATGACGACGTTGAACAGAGCAATCTCTTTCAGATAAGTGACAAGCTTTACCGTAAGAATCTCCTACAATTTGAATTTCAATATGGCGAGGCTCTTCTATAAGCTTTTCCATATACATTCCGTCATTACCAAAAGCAGCTTTAGCTTCCATTCTTGCAGAATCCCAAGCTGGTTTTAAATCTTCAACTTTCCAAACAGCACGCATCCCTTTACCACCACCACCGGCAGTTGCTTTAAGCATTACAGGGAAGCCCATATCTACAGCTATTTTTTCAGCTTCTTCATAAGTATCTAAAATACCTTCAGAGCCAGGAATACAAGGTACACCAGCAGCAATCATTGTTGCTTTTGCTGTAGCTTTATCTCCCATTTTAGAAATCATCTCTGCAGATGCACCGATGAATTTTATTTCGTGTTCTTCACATAATTTTGAAAACTTAGCGTTTTCAGATAAGAATCCGTATCCAGGATGAATTGCATCGGCATTTGTAATTTCTGCAGCAGCAATAATTCTATCCATTTTTAAATATGATTCACTACTTGGAGCAGGACCAATACATACTGCTTCATCAGCAAAACGAACGTGCAAACTGTCCGCATCAGCTTTAGAATAAACAGCTACAGTTTTAATTCCCATCTCTTTACAGGTTCTAATTACACGTAAAGCAATTTCCCCTCTGTTTGCAATTAATATCTTTTTAAACATATTATTTGAATTCGTTAATAAAAGAAATTAGATAATTAACTAGTTATTTAGAGTTTGTAACTCTTAATAAATAACTGTTAATTAAGATGGGTCTACTAAGAATAATGGTTGATCAAACTCTACTGGTGTAGAATCATCCACTAAAACTTTTACAATTTTACCAGATACTTCTGATTCAATTTCATTAAAAAGTTTCATTGCTTCAATGATACAAACGGTATCTCCAACTTTGATTTCTGATCCTACTTCAGCAAAAATTGGTTTGTCTGGTGCAGGTCTACGATAAAAAGTACCAATAATTGGTGATTTTATAGTAACGTATTTAGAATCGTCTTCTGCGGGTGCTGCAGGTTGTGCAGGGGCAGCTGGTTGAGCTGCTGCAGGTTGTGCAGGAGCAGGAGCTGCAGCCATTACTTGTGGTGCTGCTGCTACAGGAGCTGCTTGAATAATAGTTGTTTCTGGTGTAGAACTTGTAGTTTTAACAGTGATTTTTACGTCACCCATTTCTAATTTAACCTCGCTCGCACCAGACTTAGCTACGAACTTAATAAGATTTTGGATTTCTTTAATGTCCATAATGTTTATTAGTTTAAATTTTAGTTGATTGTCTATGAATTATAGGCCCATTTTAAGTAAATAGCTCCCCAAGTGAAGCCACCACCAAACGCGGCAAATATTAAATTATCTCCTTTTTTAAGTTCTTTTTCGTAATCATTTAATAGCAATGGTAAAGTTGCTGATGTTGTGTTTCCGTATTTATGGATGTTCATCATAACTTTATTTTCATCTAAGCCAATTCTGTCAGCAGTTGCTTCTATAATTCTTTTATTTGCTTGATGAGATACTAACCAACTTACATCATCTTTAGTTAAATTGTTTCTAGTTAGTATTTTTTCTGAAACATCCGCCATGTTAGAAACAGCAAATTTAAATACTGTTCTTCCTTCTTGATGCACAAAATGTTGTTTGTTTTTTACAGTTTCTTCGCTAGGAGGTAGAATAGATCCTCCTGCTTCAATTTTTAAGTAATCTCTACCAATACCGTCACTACGTAGGTATTCATCTTGTAAACCTAAACCTTCTTCGTTAGGTTCAAACAAAACGGCACCAGCACCATCACCAAAAATAATACAAGTAGCTCTGTCTGTATAGTCTATGATAGATGACATTTTATCAGAACCAATTAATAATACTTTTTTGTAACGACCAGACTCTATATAAGTTGAAGCTACAGACATACCGTATAAAAAACTAGAACAAGCTGCTTGTAAATCAAAAGCGAAAGCATTGGTAGCGCCAATTTTAGTTGCGGTATATACTGCAGTTGAAGCTACAGGCATATCTGGTGTTGCAGTTGATACTATTACAGCATCAATTTCTTCTGGGTTTACACCTGATTTTTGTAACAAATCTTTTGCAGCTTCAATAGCCATAAAAGATGCGCCTGCGTTTTCTTCTTTTAGTATTCTTCTTTCTTTAATTCCAGTTCTTGAGGTGATCCACTCATCGTTGGTATCAACCATAGTTTCTAACTCTTTGTTAGATAAAATATATTCTGGAAGATATTTTCCTACTGCGGTAATTGCTGCAGTTATTTTAGACATATTTAGTTGTTTTTGTAAAAACTAGAATCCAAAAGTAGTGATTTTTTTATCACTTTTAGATGAAAAAAACGTCAAAAACGAAAGTTTTTGACGTTAAAATAGAAAAAACCCTCATAAAATGAGAGTTTTTATACTTTATAAATGCTTTTTTTAAGCTTCAGCAACAGTAGCATCTACAACTACTTGACCACGGTAATATAATTTACCTTCGTGCCAGTGTGCTCTGTGATATAAGTGAGCTTCACCAGTTGTAGGATCTGTAGCTATTTGAGGTACAGAAGCTTTATAATGAGTTCTTCTCTTATCTCTTCTAGTTTTAGATATTTTTCTCTTTGGATGTGCCATTTTATGTGTTTTTTCCTGTTAGTAAATCCTTTAATTTATCCCATCTGGGGTCTGTTGCGCTTTTATCAACAGTACTCTCTTTTTTTACTTCTAATTGTTTAAGTTTTTTTAAAGTTTCAGATTCCATAGTTCCGTCTTGAACTTTAGGGTGAATTCTTTTTGAAGGTACAGATAGTACAATTAACTCATATATATATTGAGCAACGTTTACTTGGTAGTGTTCGTATGGTAAAACTAATATTTCTTCGTTTTCATCATCAAACTCAGGTCCAAATTTTACAATTAAAGGAAAGCTTCCTTTAACAGGTTGGTCATACAATTCTGAAGTTATATCACAAGGAACAGTTACAGTGCCTGTAGCATCAAATTGCAACTCTAACAGGGTGCTTTTTTTTACAAGCGTAACAGTAACGTTTATTGCGGCATCTTCAAATTCATCAAACTGAAATGCTTCAAAGAACTTTTTATCAATTTGATATTGAAATTCATGACTTCCTTCTTTAAGACCTACGAATGGGATGTTAAATTGTTTTAAGTCTTTCATCTACAACATCAATTTGAGCGTGCAAATATATAAAAAATGTTTTTAATTAAAACTAAAGCATTAAAAAAATAAACTATTTAGTTTTTAGTGCGTTAGCTTTTAACTCCGAATATTCTTTTCTGTTTTTATAAATTTTTAATCCGGTAAACAATGCTTCCTTGAAAGAATCTGGGTTTGCTTTGTTTTTTCCTGCTATATCATAACCAGTTCCGTGATCTGGTGAGGTTCTAACAATATCTAGTCCAGCGGTGAAATTTACTCCATTACCAAACGATAATGCTTTGAACGGCGCTAAACCTTGATCGTGATAGGTTGCTAAAACTCCATCAAATTGTTGATAGGTTTTAGATCCGAAGAAGCCATCAGCCGCATACGGTCCAAAAACAAGTTTACCAGTTTCTTTTATTTTATTAATAGTTGGCTTAATTATTTCTTCATCTTCTTTACCCATTACTCCTTTATCTCCACAATGAGGGTTTAACCCTAAAACAGCTATTTTAGGTTTACTGATATTAAAATCTTGTTGAAGTGAATGATACATGGTGTTCACTTTCTCTTCAATCAGCTCTGGAGTAATTGTTTCAGTTACTTTAGCTATAGGTATGTGTCCTGTTATTAAACCTATTCGAAGTTCATCTGTCATTAAAATCATCAAACTTTTTCCAGAAAAGTTAGCTTCTAAATATTCTGTATGTCCAGGGAAATTAAAATCTTTAGATTGAATGTTTTCTTTATTAATAGGAGCAGTTAGTAAAAAATCTACCTCTTTATTTTTTAAAGCACTTACTGTTGCTGCTAAAGATTTCATAGCGTACTTTCCGCCATCTTTAGTAACTTCTCCCATGGTAACTTTTACATCTTCTTTCCAAGTGTTAACTAAGTTGATTTTTCCATGAACAACTTTATCAGCACTAGGAATTCCATGTACGTTTATATTAAGCTGTAAAGCTTTTTTATGAAAAGAAATAACTTTAGAAGAACCAAACAAAATGGGTGTGCAAAATTCTAACATTCGTTTGTCTTCAAAAGTTTTTAAAATTACCTCTAAGCCAATTCCGTTAATGTCTCCAATAGATATTCCTACAATTATTTTGTTTGATTTGTCCATATTTACCTTGGTAATGTCGTATTTTTGATGCTAACAAAAGTAATTAAATTTATTAGATAATGTTTACAGGGATTATTGAAACTCTAGGAAAAGTAACTGCTTTAGAAACAGAAAAAGATAATTTACATTTAACAATACAAAGTGCAATAACATCTGAGTTAAAAATAGATCAAAGTGTTGCTCATAATGGTGTGTGCTTAACGGTAGTTGCAATTAATGATGATGAATATACCGTAACGGCTATTAAAGAGACATTAGATAAAACAAATATTGGTGATTTAAAGGTTAACGACGAAGTTAATATTGAAAGAGCCATGAAATTAGGAGATCGATTAGATGGACATATAGTTCAGGGGCATGTTGATGAAACAGGAGTCTGTACCAATATTAAAGATGATAATGGGAGTACATTTTTTACGTTTCAATATGCATCAGAGAATAAAAACGTCACTATAGAAAAAGGTTCAATTACGGTAAACGGAGTAAGTTTAACGGTGGTAAATTCTAAAAAAGATGAATTTAGCGTAGCTATTATTCCTTACACTTTAGAGCATACTGTATTTAAACACTTTAAAAAGGGAACAAAAGTAAATTTAGAATTTGATGTAATTGGTAAATATGTTGCCAGATTAACACAGTTTCAAAAGTAAATATGGAGTTGATTAACCATCTAAAACACAACTACGGAGCTATTTTTGAAGATAATTTATTAGATGAAATAGCTCAAGTAGGATTGCTTAAAAATGTAAAAAAAGGGGATAAACTTATAGAAATCGGAAATTATATCCGTTCTATACCTTTGTTGCTGTCAGGTGCTATTAAAATTTTAAGAGAAGATGATGAGGGTGATGAATTATTGTTATACTATCTAGAAAAAGGAGATACGTGCTCCATGACCATGACTTGCTGCCTTGGGAATCAGCAAAGTAAAATTAGAGCTATTGCTGAGATTGATACAATGTTGATAATGATTCCTGTAGAAAAAATGGAGCAATGGTCGGCCAAATATAAAACTTGGAGAAACTTTGTTTTTGAAAGTTACAACAATAGAATTAATGAACTTTTTGAAACTATTGACAGTATTGCTTTTGATAAAATGGATGAACGTTTGGTGAGTTATTTAAAAGAAAAAACAAGAATAACAAATAGTAATACCATACATAATACACATCAAGAAATAGCATATGAAATGCATACTTCAAGAGTGGTTATTTCAAGATTATTAAAAAAACTAGAAAAATTAGGTCGCATAAAGCTTCACAGAAATTCTATTGAAACATTAAACTTATAGTTGTGTAACTAAAGTTACGAAGTAAGGCTTAGATGTTTTGTATCTTTGTAATTCTACTCAAAACAAACAATTATGTCTATATTCAAATTACTTTTTGGTGGTTTCTCTAAAAATCCACATGTAACAGTATTGTCAAGAGAAGATTATAAAGCCCAGTTATCTAAAGAAAAGGTCCAGTTAGTAGATGTAAGAACTCCTGCAGAATATAAAACTGGTCATATCAAAGGTGCTGTAAATATAGATTACTTCCAAAGTAGAAATTTTAAAGAAGCTTTTACGAATTTTAATACCGAAGAGCCTATCTACATTTATTGTAGATCAGGAAACAGAAGCAGAAAAGCTGCTAACCTACTATCTAAGTTAGGATTTACTAAAATTTATGATTTACAAGGGGGAATATTAAATTGGAAATAGAAAATGGCAAGCTTTAAAGAAATTATTGCTTCAGAAAAACCAGTTTTTATTGATTTTTATGCAGATTGGTGTGCACCTTGTCAAATGATGGGGCCAATTTTAAAAGAAGCTAAAGAAACCTTAGGTGATAGTGCAAATGTACTTAAAATTAATATTGATAAAAATCAGGCATTAGCATCAAAGTACCAAATAAGAGGCGTGCCTACCTTTATGCTTTTTCAAAAAGGAAATTTATTGTGGAGACACTCAGGGATGCTACAAAAGCAAGATATAATTAATGTAATTCATCAATATAAAAAGTAATACGTGCAGTTTTCAGAAGAGTTTTGGAATAATAAGTATAAGAAAAATAAGACAGGATGGGACTTGGGTGAAATATCAAGTCCGTTAAAGGCGTATTTCGATCAGTTAACAGATAAATCTGCATTAATTTTAATTCCGGGAGGAGGAAATTCATATGAAGCAGAATATTTGCACGAGAAAGGTTTTACTAATGTTTTTGTAGTTGATATTGCTATTGAGGCAATTATGAATATTAAAGATAGAATCCCTAGTTTTCCAGAAACTCATTTGTTGCATAACAACTTTTTTAATATCACAGGACAGTTTGATATTATTATAGAACAAACTTTTTTTTGTGCTTTAGATCCAGAGTTGCGAAAAGATTATGTGCGTCAAATGCATAAATTACTTAAACCAAGAGGTAAATTGGTTGGTTTGTATTTTGATGCCGAGTTAAACAATGATCATCCACCATTTGGAGGAAGCTTTGATGAGTATAAACAATTGTTTGAACCGGCTTTTACAATTAAAACATTAAATGATTGTTATAATTCTTCACCTGGCAGACAAGGAATGGAGCTGTTTGCAATCTATGAAAAAGCTTAAACAATAATTACTTGGTAAGAAGTTATTAAGGCTAATACTAAAAATAAACCACTTAATACATAATTAATATTTGTAGCAATAAATTGTATTCTTTTTGCAATATGATTGGCTAGAAAAACATAACTAGCAAAAATGGTAAAAGACCCTAAAGTAGCACCACTCACATATAAAATTGTGTCAGGACTTTTAAGTTGAATCCATTGTTTACTTTCAGCGAGTGTAGCCATCGCTAAATAAAAAGGTACAGCCAACATATTTAAAGCTGATAAGCTAATACCAGATATAAAACTTCCAAAACGTTGTTTTTTAGAGCTAGTTTTAAATTGCTGTTTTGCTTTTATAAAGAAGAAAAAAGCTAAGCCACTTAAAATAAAAACAGCAGCTATTTTAAGTTTTGCTATAATAGAAGGGTTATTAACTAATGGTTTTGCAAATGCAACAGCTATGTATGCCTGAATAAAAACAACTACAATAGCTCCTAAAGAGAACTCAATACCCGATTTTTTATTTTTTTCAATGCTAATTTTAGCAGCGGTCATGTTTAACATGGCAGGAGCTAATAAGCCTAAAAATGCGGCTAGAAATCCAACTGTAAAAGGAATGAAGTATTGCATATTGATTACAAATTAACTAAAAATAAATAGTTAGTGAAGTAACTAAAGTTACATAAACTAAGAGTTTGATTATTGCTTAAGACGAAACATTTATAAAATGTTTTAAAAAAATAAGTTAATTTTTAACAAAACATTAAATAGTTGCATACACAACTAAAATGTATTTGTATGTAATTTCGCATCATGAATTCTGAAGAAAATATTGATTTAGAAAACTCTATGGCTCCTTGGTTAGGTAAAACAGTTAAGATTATTGATTGTTATTTGTTAGAACAGTTTCAGTTACATAACATAGATCTTACCAAAGAGCAAATGGTGGTGTTAAAAAAGTTACATATAACAGATGGATTAAATCAAAATGAGTTAGCTTATTTAACGTACAAAGACAAATCTTCTTTAACAAGGTTGTTAACTAAAATGGAAAAGAAAAATTACATTTTTAGAACTCAAAGTAAAGAAGACAAACGAGTTAAAAATGTATATGTAACAAGTTTAGGTAGCCAAGTGTACAAGCAATCTAAACCAATTATTAAAAAAGCCATTCAAAAAATGGAACAATCAGTGTCTTCTGAAGAAAAACAACAGATAATACAAATATTACAAAAAATTCAATCAAATTTTTGTCCAAGTCAGGACAAGCAAACTAACTAAACATGAGAAAAATTATTCTTTCTGGTTTGGGTGTTTTACTTTTATTAGTAGCACTTTTTTTAGGCAAAAAAATTATAGACAGTAATAAAAAGTCTAAACCAAGCTTTTCAAAAGTTGTAAAAACAGTTTTTGTAAAGCAAGTAGAAAATAAGCAAATTCCAATTGTTTTAAAAGCAAGCGGAAACTTAGTTGCTAAAAACAAAATTGAGTTATACTCTGAAGTACAAGGTGTATTAAAACCTTTAGCAAAACCTTTTAAAGAAGGTACTAAGTTTTTAAAAGGACAAACCTTATTAAAAATTAATAGCGATGAGTTTTATGCAAGTCTTCAATCGCAAAAAAGTAATTTATTCAATTTAATTACGGCAATTATGCCAGATCTTCGATTAGATTACCCCGAAAATTTTACGAAATGGGAACAATATTTACAAAACTTTGATATTAGTAAACCAACACCAAATTTACCTGTTTTTTCTTCAGATAAAGAGAAGTACTTTATTACAGGAAGAGGTATAACGAGTGCTTATTACAATGTTAAAAATGCGGAGGTAAAACTATCAAAATATAATATTAGAGCACCCTTCAATGGTATTTTAACGGAGGCTTTGGTAACCACAGGAACATTAGTTAGACCAGGTCAAAAATTAGGAGAGTTTATCGATAATTCGGTGTTTGAAATGGAAGTATCTATTAATGCAGCCTATGCAGATTTACTTAAAATAGGAAACAAAGTAAACCTACATAATCTTGAAAACACTAAAGATTATACAGGCACAGTTATTAGAGTAAATGGAAAAGTAGACCAAGCCTCACAAACAATAAAAGCATTTATTCAAGTAGCTAATAAAGACTTAAAAGAAGGAATGTACTTAGAGGCAGATTTGGTTGCCAAAGCAGAAGAGAATGCCATTGAGATTTCTAGAAAATTACTGATAGATAATAAAGCTGTTTACACTGTTAAAAACGATAGTATTTTAACCTTAACACCAATTAACCCTGTATATTTTGGTGCGGAAAAAGTAGTTATTAAAGGTTTGGAAAATAATACCAAAGTTTTAACACAAACATTACCAGGTGCTTTTGATGGAATGATTGTTAAAACTAACAAAAGCTAGTTGGTATGAAAAAAATAATTTCTTATTTTATAAAATACCCAGTAGCGGTTAATGTAACCATATTGGCTTTTATTGTCTTTGGTTTATTGGGTGCGCTCAGCATGAAATCATCGTTTTTTCCGCTGGTAGATTCTGAGTTAATTTCAATATCCTTAATATATCCTGGAGCTTCGCCAGAGGAAATAGAAGAAGGTGTTGTGTTAAAAATTGAAGACAATTTAAAAGGAATTGTTGGAGTAGAAAGAGTAACATCAGTATCAAGAGAAAATTCAGCGAGCATTAATGTTGAGGTTGAGAAAGGAAAAATATCGATGTTGTTTTATCAGATGTAAAAAATGCTGTAGATCGTGTGCCGTCATTTCCTTCTGGTATGGAACCTCCGGTAATTGCTAAGGTAGAAAGTATCCGCTCTACCATAAGTTTTACTGTTAGTGGTGATAATATCCCTCTTCGTTCATTAAAACAATATGGTAGGCAAGTAGAAAACGATTTACGTGGTTTAGAAGGTATTTCTCAAGTATCTTTAACGGGTTTTCCTGAAGAAGAAATTGAAATAGCTGTACGTGAAAATGATTTGCGAGCTTATAATTTAACATTTACAGAAGTTGCAGAAGCAGTAAGAAACTCTAATATTTTAATAACTGGAGGTAATATTAAAACTACAGAAGAAGATTATTTAATTAGAGCGAGTAATAGGTCTTACTACGGTAATGAACTGCATAACATTATTGTAAGAACAGAAACATCTGGAAATATCATCAGGCTAAAAGATGTTGCCAATGTAAATGATGTTTGGTCAGAAACACCAGATAGGTTGTATTATAACGGTAATTTAGCAGTTAATATTACAGTAAGCAATACAAATAATGAAGATTTAATTTCATCTGCAGATAAGATTAAAGAATATATAAATAAGTTTAATCAGCAAAATCAAAATGTTCAATTAAATGTATCTAGTGATTCTTCAATTACATTAAAAGGAAGAACACAGTTACTCATAGAAAACGGTGTTGCAGGTATTTTATTAGTCCTGTTATTTTTAGCGTTATTTTTAAATGTCCGATTAGCTTTTTGGGTTGCTGCAGGCTTGCCAATAGCCTTTTTTGGAATGTTTATTTTTGCAGCTCAACTTGGAGTAACAATTAATGTACTGTCGTTATTCGGTATGATTATCGTTATTGGTATTCTAGTAGATGATGGTATTGTAATTGGTGAAAATATTTATCATCATTATTACGACAAAGGAAAGTCACCAATTAAAGCTGCTATAGATGGAACGATGGAGGTTATTCCATCAATTATTTCAGCTATTTTAACCACTATTATCGCTTTTTCAACATTCTTTTTTGTTGATGGAAGAATTGGTAGTTTTTTTAGTGAAGTTTCTACAATAGTACTTTTAACCTTATTAGTATCATTATTTGAAGCTTTAGTAGTGTTGCCAGCACACATTGCGCATTCTAAGGCTTTGTCTAGAGCAAAAGAAAACGAAGAAGTAAAAGTTAACAAGTTAGATGCTTTTTTTAATAAGGTAAATGAAAAAGCAGATGCATTTTTAAGTAGTATAAGAGATCGATATTACATTCCTTTTTTAACATTTAGTTTACGCTATAAAGTATTAGCATTTGCAATACCTATTGCAATCTTAATTTTAAGCATGTCCGCTGTTGGAGGAGGTGTAGTGAGAACTTCATTTTTTCCATCGATTGCTAGTGATAGAGTTCAGATTACACTAACAATGCCACAAGGAACTAATGAAAGAATTACAGATTCAATTATTTCATCTATAGAAGAAAAGGTTTGGGTAATTAATGATGAGTATACAGCAAAACAATCTGGAAATATTCCGGTGGTGCAAAATGTAATTAAGCGTGTAGGACCTGGAACTTCTAACGCTACCTTAACTGTAAATTTATTACCTGGTGAAGAAAGAGATTTCTCATCGCCAGAAATTACCAATTCCATTCGAGAAAAAGTTGGTAAAGTTTATGGTGTAGAGAGTTTAATTTTTGGTTCCGGAGGTAATTTTGGAGGAAGTCCAGTTGCCGTTTCTTTGTTGGGAAACAATATTCAAGAATTAAAAGCCGCTAAAGTTGCTTTAAAAACAGAGTTAGAAAATAATCCGTTACTTAAAGATGTAGCAGATAATGACCCGGCGGGTATTAAAGAGGTTAAAATTCAATTAAAAGACAATGCGTATTTGTTGGGGCTTAACTTACAATCGGTAATGGCACAAGTTAGATATGGTTTTTTTGGTTTTCAAGCACAACGTTTTCAACGTGGTCAAGATGAAATAAAAGTTTGGGTTCGTTACGACAAAAAAGATAGGTCTTCAATTAAAGACTTAGACGAAATGCGAATAGTAACACCACAAGGTGCACGAGTTCCTTTTTCTGAAATAGCTATATATGAAATTGCTAGAGGAGAAGTAGCTATTAACCATCTAAGTGGTAAACGTGAAATTCAAGTAACAGCAGACATGAAGAACATACAAGATAGTCCTACGGAGATTTTAGATGATGTAAAGGCGAGAATTATGCCAGAAATTGTATCTAAATATCCATCGGTAACTCCATTGTATGAAGGTCAAAATAGAGAAGCTAAAAAAACTACAGATTCTGTAAATGTAATTGGACCTATTATTTTAATTCTAATTTACATTACTATTGCCTTTACATTTAGATCGTACAGTCAGCCTATCTTATTAATTTTAATGATTCCTTTTAGCATGATTGGTGTTGTATGGGGGCATTATTTACACGGATTTCCTATCAATATTTTATCATGGTTAGGTATCATTGCTTTAATTGGTATTATGGTAAATGACGGATTGGTACTTATTGGTAAGTTTAATGGTTATTTAAAAGAAGGTATGCCTTTTAACAAGGCTTTAATAGAAGCTGGTCGCTCACGTTTTAGAGCCATTTTTTTAACCTCATTAACAACAGTAGCTGGTTTAGCACCCTTAATGTTAGAAACTAGTAGGCAAGCTCAATTTTTAATTCCAATGGCCATTTCTATATCATACGGTATAGCCATTGCAACGGTATTAACCTTAATAATGTTACCTATGTTGTTATCGGTTTCAAATTCGGTTAAAGTAGGAATTAAATGGTTACAAACAGGAGGAGAGATAACTCAAGAAGAAGTTGAAAGAGCAATTATAGAATCTAAAATAGAAGAAGATGAAACGCATTAATATAATTGTAAATCTGTTGATGTTGGTTGGTTCATTTACCATAAGCGCGCAATCAATTTTAACAAAAAAGGAAGCGTTAGCCATAACATTAGAGAATAATTATGGAATTAAGGTAGCTACTAATAATGCAGCTATAGCAGAAAATAATACGGATATTTTAAATAGTGGATATTTGCCCTCAGTTACAGCAACTGCAGGAGCAAATTATAGAAATGAAAATCAAACAATAACGCGTCAAGATAATACATCAACATCTATTAACAATGCGGTTACAAAATCGTATAACGCCTCATTAGGTTTAAATTATACTATTTTTGATGGTTTAGGAAGAAAATATAACTATCAACAATTAAAAGAACGTTATAATTTATCTGAACTTCAGGCTAGAGAAACTATAGAGAACGTTTATGTACAATTGTTTACTACGTATTTTCAAATAGCAAGATTGTCAGAAAATACCAAAAATTTACAAGAAGCTTTATTAATATCTAAACAACGTTTTGAGCGTGCTAAATATCAATATGAGTATGGGCAGTCTACTAAATTAGATATGTTAAATGCTCAAGTTGATGTGAATAATGATAGTATTTCTTATATTAATTCTAAACAAGATTTTATTAATGCAAAAAGAAGTTTGAATGTAATTTTAGGAGTAAATAAAGAGGTAACCTATGAAGTAGAAACAGCTGTTACTTTTAATAATTTGTTGGATTTTAATGAGTTGTAAGAAAAAGCTTCCGCAAATAATGTAGCTATTAAGCAAGGTAAAAAGAATATTGCTATTAACGAATTTAATATTAAAGTTAACAAAGCAAACTATTTACCAAGGTTAGGTTTGTCTGCTTCTTACGGATGGAGTCAAAGTGATAATCCATCTACATCTTTTTTACTAGGTTCTACAGTAGATGGTTTAAATGCAGGTGTAAACTTAACTTGGAATTTGTTTGATGGTGGAGCTAATAAAGTGAGAATTGATAACGCTAAAATTGCTGTAGAGAACCAACAAATATTATTAGAACAGCAAAAGCAAACATTAGAAAATAATCTTAAAAATGCTTGGGAGAATTATAAAAATAGGTTGTTTGTTTTGCAAGCGCAAGCGCAAAATGTGCAAACCAATGAAAATAATTTTAATAGAACTCAAGAACGATTTAAACTAGGTCAGGTAACTTCAATAGAGTTTAGACAAGCTCAAATTAATTTGATTAATGCAAAATCGGCACTCAATAATGCTAAGTTTGATGCAAAATTAATTGAATTACAATTACTACAATTAAGTGGTGAGTTATTAAACACATCTATTTAATGAACGTATTTCATATGAAAAGCCACCGTTAAGGTGGCTTTTTTGTTGGTAACAAATGTTACTGTCACAACTAAAAAGCCAAAGTAATTTTGTGTCAAATTATTAATTAACATGAACAAATTACTTTTAACAATTACAAGTGCATGTATTGGTGTTAGTTGTTTGTATGGGCAACAATCGGTGTCAATATCTAAAGCCGAAGTGTTAAGTAAGGTACAAAAAGAAAACACAGCTATAAAAATAGCAGCCTCAAATTTGTCTGTAGCGAAAGCAGATTATCATCAAACGAGGGCAATTTTTTTACCAAATATCACTGCTTCTCATACAGTAATGACAACCAATAATCCGTTAATGGCTTTTGGGATAAAATTAAACCAAGAAAAAGTTACTGCTGCAGATTTTAATCCATCATCATTAAACAACCCTAAACAGATTCAGAATTTCGCTACGAAGTTTGAAATTCAACAACCAATTTTCAATTTAGATGGTGTTTTTCAAAGAAAGGCTGCAAAAATTAAAGCGGAAGCTCAACAAATGCAGTTACAACGAACAAAAGACTACATTGCTTTTGAAGTGGAAAATAGTTATATGCAGTTACAATTAGCATATAAAGGTGTAGCGGTGATGCAAAAGGTATTGCAAACAGCAGAAGCAAATTTAGATTTAGCGAATAAAAATTTTAACCAAGGATATCTTCAAAAAGCCGATGTATTAAACGTTGAGGTAAGAGTACTTGAGGTAAAAAATCAATTACAAACAGCGTTGAGTAATGTTGAAAATGCTTCAAATTATTTGTCGTTTTTAATGCATGAAGATGCTTTTGTAGTTTATAAACCATCAGATGTTTTACAACCAATTAATTCTGTAAATAACTATCAAAAAAGTATTGAAGAAAGAGCAGATATAAAAGCGATGGAATTGTCAACTAAAGCCTATGCACATATGGTAAAAGCAGTAAATATGTCTTTTTTACCTAAACTAAATGCTTTTGGATCATATGAGCTTTATGATAATGAGATTTTTACAGGTGATGCAAGCGGATACATATTTGGAGCTCAATTACGTTGGAATTTATTTGAAGGTGCAAAACGCCTCGGGAAGAAGCAGCAAACCAAGGCAGCGTTTAAAAAAGCTACGTTAGAATTTGAACAATACACCTCTCAAAGTAAGTTAGAGCTAGAGAAAGCAAAACGAATGTTGATTGACGCTGCCAATAACTTAGAGCTTTCCAAGCTAGCTATGCAACAATCAGAAGAATCGTTACGTATACGTACTAATAGGTTTAAAGAAGGGTTAGAGAAAACAACAGATCTACTACAAGCCGAAACACAGTATGCAAGTAAAGAGTTAGCTTATTATCAGGCTATTTACCAATATAACTACGCACAACTTTATTTAAAATATTTAAGCAATTAATAAAAGTATCATGAACAAGGTTTATATATTAATTATGTTTTTACTAGCCTCATGCGCTAAAGAAACCACTTCGGACTCTAAAAATACCATTCCTCCAGTAAAAGTTACCGTAGCTAAAGCTCAAAATAACTCATCAGGTTTTATACAAGCAAGCGGAAAAGTTTATGCAGTTAATAATGCAACGTTAAGTACGCGTATGATGGGGTTTGTTAGAGAAGTTCCTGTAAAAGTAGGAGATAAGGTAGTTAAAGGTCAGCAGTTAATAAGTATACAAAGTGCAGATATTGAAGCTAAAGCCGCTCAAGTGAAAGCTGGTATTTCTGAAGCAACAGTAGCTTATAACAATGCAAAAAGAGATTATGATCGATACAGAAAATTATTTGCAGAAAAAAGTGTTTCTGTAAAAGAAATGGATGATATATCAGCAATGTTTAACATGGCTAAAGCTCGTTTAGATGCAGTAAAACAACAGCAAAAAGAAGTTAACGCACAGTTTTTATATTCTAATTTAAAAGCACCATTTTCAGGAGTAATTACCCAAATATTTATTAAAAAAGGTGATATGGCAAACCCGGGAGTACCATTAATAGCAATGGAAAATCCTGCAACATATGAAGTTAAAACAAGAGTGTCAGAATCTGCTATTAGTCAATTAACTAAAGGAAACAAAGCTACTGTTGAAATTAATGCAATTGGAGCAAAATTAAACGGGACTATTACAGAAATAAGTACTTCTACTCAATATACAGGTGGGCAATATATGGTAACGGTTTTGTTAGATGAAAATAAAGCAAAGTTGTATTCAGGAATGTTTGCGAGTGTAAATTTTAGTAGTGATAAAACAGAAGAAGTTACTAATAGTATTTTGATACCACACAAAGCAATAGTTACCAAAGGTCAACTAAAAGGCGTGTATACAGTTAGCTCGCAAGGAACAGCAATTTTACGCTGGTTACGTTTGGGAAAAACCAATGATGCTTATGTTGAAGTATTATCCGGATTAAAGGCTGATGAAACTTATATACTAACCGCTGAAAGTAAATTGTATAACGGAGTACCAGTAAGTGTGCAGTAAAAAAATGCGTTAGGGATAACAGCTAGCTACCTTGTAGCGCGAATAGCCCGACCACAAAGTGGTAACGCCCAAAATGAATATAATATGAAAGAAGGTTTAGCAGGTAAAATTGCCAAAGGTTTTATACGATCTAAACTTACTGTTTTATTGATGATTGTTTTTATGGTCATTGGTGTATATAGTTCGTTTTTAATTCCAAGAGAAGAAGAGCCGCAAATAGATGTTCCGATGGCAGATATTTTTATAGGATATCCAGGAGCAAGTCCGAAAGAAGTAGAATCTAGGGTTGTAAAGCCTCTAGAAAAAGCGATAGCGAATATTAAAGGAGTGGAATATGTTTACGCCACTGCTATGAATGAGCAAGCAATGGTGATTGTTCAGTTTTATGTAGGAGAAGATATAGAGCGTTCATTTGTAAAGTTGTACAATGAAATTTATAAGCATATGGATGCTATGCCAAAAGGTGTAACCATGCCATTGGTAAAAACTCGTGCTATAGACGATGTCCCCATGTTAGGTTTAACATTATGGAGTGAAAATTATGATGATTATCAGTTAAAACAAATTGCCCAAGAGTTAACCAATGAAATTGAACAAGTAACAGATGTTGCCGTTACTAAAACTATTGGAGGTAGAAACAGAATGTTACGTGTTGTTTTAGATAAAGATAAGCTTGCTGCATACGGATTGGATTTTTTACAAGTTGCTAACTTAATTAAAGCTAATAATCATGAGATGACAGCGGGAGCTATTATTAATAATGATACCGAATATGTTGTTAGAACAGGTAAGTTTTTACAATCGGTTGAAGATGTTGAAAATTTAATAGTAGGTACCCAACAAAAGCAACCAATTTATTTAAAACAAGTAGCCAATATAATAGATGGGCCAGAAATCCCTGCTAATTACGTATCGTTAGGATTTGGAAAAGCGAGTAAAAAACAGAAAGGTTACCCCTCAGAATATCCTGCAGTTACCATATCGGTAGCAAAAAGAAAAGGTGCAGATGCTATGCAAATAGCAGATGTAATTCTTACAAAAGTAGCGCGTTTACAGCGTTCGTTAATTCCTGATGATGTTCAGGTAGAAATTACTAGAAATTACGGAGAAACAGCGTCACAAAAGGTATCAGAACTATTAATGCATTTAATTGGGGCCATAATTGCGGTTACGTTGGTAGTAATGTTAGCTATGGGCTGGCGTGGTGGTTTGGTAGTATTTTTATCAGTGCCTATAACATTTGCACTTACGTTGCTTAGTTATTATATGTTAGATTATACGCTTAATAGAATTACACTGTTTGCCTTGGTTTTTGTAACCGGTATTGTGGTTGATGATTCTATAATTATAGCTGAAAATATGCATAGGCATTTTAAAATGAAACGCCTCCCTTTTAAAGAAGCAGCACTTTATGCTATAAATGAAGTTGGTAACCCAACTATTTTAGCAACATTCACAGTAATTGCTTCTGTATTACCTATGGCGTTTGTGTCTGGTTTAATGGGACCATACATGAGTCCAATGCCTATTGGAGCATCTATAGCCATGTTATTATCATTATTTGTTGCATTAACTATTACTCCGTATTTAGGATATCTTTTTTTAAGAGAAAAAGATAAAAGTGAGGATGGAAAAGTAAATTCTGATGAAGTAGCAGCAATGCAACATACTTTTATTTATAAAATGTATGAGAAGTTTGAAAAGCCTTTATTAGAAAATAGATCAAAAAGATGGATGTTTTTAGGCGTAACTATTTTGTTATTGCTAGGGTCTTTAAGTCTGTTTTTTACGAAGTCGGTAGCGGTTAAAATGCTTCCTTTTGATAATAAAAATGAATTTCAAGTAGTGATAGATTTGCCTGAAGGCGCAACTTTAGAAAGAACAGCAATGGTCACCAAAGAAATTGCACAATATTTAAGTACACGTCCGGAGGTTGTAAATTATCAGAGTTATGTAGGAACCTCTGCTCCGATTACTTTTAATGGTTTAGTACGTCATTATGATTTAAGAGGTGGTAGTAATATGGCAGATATTCAAGTGAATTTGGTAGACAAGCATCAAAGGTCAGAACAAAGTCATGATATTGCTAAATCTATGCGTTCAGCTATTCAAACCATTGCCCAACAATTTAATGCAAATGTTAAGTTGGTTGAGGTTCCTCCTGGTCCACCTGTGTTATCAACTATTGTAGCTGAGGTTTATGGTCCAGATTATAATACACAGGTAGCTATTGCAAACTCAGTTAAAGATATTTTACATACTACTAATGATGTAGTTGATATTGATTGGATGGTTGAAGATTCACAAACAACATATGATTTTGAAATTCATAAAGAGAAAGCGATGTTGTATGGTGTTACTCCTCAACAAATAGTGCACACAATGCATGCAGCGTTAAGTAATTCAGCAATCACTTCTTTTTATGATGAAAATGCTTATCAGCAAATAGGATTAGTACTTACGTTAGATGATCATCAAAAGTCAAGTTTACAACAAATTGCTCAATTGCATGTGATTGCTAATAATGGAAATAAAGTAACAATAGCAGATTTAGTAAGTATTAAAAAAACAACTAAGCCTATTAGTATTTATCGTAAAAATCAAAAAAGAGTGGTTTATGTAATGGCTGATATGGCTGGAGCGCTAGAGAGTCCTGCGTATGCTATTTTGGGAATGGAAGACCGTTTAAAAGAAATTTCTTTACCTGAAGGATATTCATTAGAAGAAAAATATTTAGGACAACCCTTGTATGATGATAATTATACGGTAAAATGGGATGGAGAATGGCAAATTACCTTAGAGGTTTTTAGAGATTTAGGAATAGCTTTTTTAGGAGTTATTATAATAATTTACATGTTAATAGTAGGTTGGTTTCAAAATTTTAAAGCGCCTGTAGTAATGATGGTAGCCATACCATTATCTATGGTAGGTATTGTACTTGGGCATTGGATGTTGGATGCTTATTTTACGGCTACCTCATTTATAGGAATGATTGCGTTAGCGGGAATTATGGTAAGAAACTCTGTGTTACTGATAGATTTTGTTAACCTTCGATTGGCTGAAGGAGTGCCTTTAAAACAAGCGGTTATTGAGGCTGGTGCAGTAAGAACGATGCCAATTTTATTAACAGCGGGTACAGTTGTTATTGGTGCTTTTGTAATTTTATTTGATCCTATCTTTCAAGGTTTGGCAATTTCTTTAATGGGAGGAACAATTACAGCTACAATTTTAACCTTATTGGTTGTGCCTTTAGTGTATTATTTAATAGAACGTAAAAATTATAAATCAGAATATGAAAAATAGAATAGTAAGAGCTGTAGCAGGTACTTTTGTGTTGCTTAGCTTGCTTTTAGCTATAAAAGTAGATATTAAGTGGTTGTGGTTTACAGCCTTTGTAGGAGCAAATTTACTACAATCGTCAATTACAAAATGGTGTTTGTTAGAAGATATTTTAGAAAAAGTATTTAAAATCAAAAACTAGATATTATTAAAAGAAAGAAACCGAGTAATCTACTCGGTTTTTTTCTTTTAAAATTAACTTATTGTTAATGAGTTAATAAAAACAAAAAAGCTTCACAAAAAGTGAAGCTTTAAAGGTGGTCCCACATGGGCTCGAACCATGGACCCCCTGATTATGAGTCAGGTGCTCTAACCAACTGAGCTATAGGACCAGTTAAATTTGGACTGCAAAAATAAAAACTTTTTTGAAATAAAAGCTATTTTTTACATTTTTCTGTTCATTAAATTATTTCCAAAATCTACCAAGGCTTGCTTTGCTTCATCACTTATATTAAGGTCTGTTAAAAAGTCAAAAGCCTTATTGGTGTAGCTTTCAATTAGTTCGGTTGTGATATTTGGAATATCATTCTGTTCAAAAATGCGTTTTACCTCTTCAATTTTAATTGAATTATCTTCTAATTTTTGATTAAAAAAGAATTGTAATTTTTCAGCATCTACTTTTTCTGCAATTTCTAAACATTTTAGGTATAAAAACGTCTTTTTATTTTCAATGATATCACCGCCAACTTGTTTCCCAAAGGTTTTAGGATCTCCAAAGGCGTCTAATAAATCATCTTGTAATTGAAAAGCGATACCTAAATGTAATCCGTAATTGTATAATAAATCAGCTTGGGTGTCATCCACATTGGCAACAATGGCTCCCATTTTTAATGCAGCAGCAACTAAAACAGATGTTTTTAAACGAATCATATTGATATACTCATCAATAGTAACATCATTTCTGGTTTCAAAATCAACATCTAATTGTTGGCCATCACAAACTTCTAGAGCTGTTTTACTGAATAATTGGGCTAATTTTCTAAAAATTATGGGTTCATAGTTTTCAAAATATTGGTATGCTAAAATAAGCATAGCATCTCCTGATAATATTCCGGTATTTATATCCCATTTTTGATGTACAGTTTCTTTTCCTCTTCGTAATGGTGCTTCATCCATAATATCATCATGAACTAATGTGAAATTATGAAACGTTTCAACTGCCATGGCAGCTGGTAAAGCAGTTTTGTAATTACCTGTAAATACATCGGCAGCCATAAGCGTTAATAAAGGTCTAATTCTTTTTCCGCCTAATTGTAAAATGTAATCTACAGGTTCATAAAGGTTTTTGGGTTCTCTTTTAAAATCTTGTGCTTGTAAATATGTGGTAAAAGCTGTGTAGTATTTTGTTAAGTCCAAATTGATTTAAATTTTAGGTAAAAATACATCATAAAAGTAAAGTATGTAAGTGCAATGTTAAAAAAACATTAAAACTTTGGAAACTTTTTTTGTTTCTTTAGTTTCCTGTTGTATCTTTGCGCCCGATTATGAGAGATAAAATTTTAGAAAAAGCTGCAGATATGTTCTTAAGTCTTGGATTTAAGAGTGTTACAATGGATGATATTGCGAGTGAAATGGGAGTTTCTAAAAAAACTATTTATGCACACTTTCAAAACAAAACCACTTTAGTTAAAGAGGTAACTAACTTTATGTTTGATTCTGTGTGTTGTGGATTAGATCTTATTCATGAGCAAGAAAAGAACCCTATTGTTGAGTTGTTTGAAATTAAGAAGTTTTTAATGAGTGTGTTAAAAGATGAAAAATCATCTCCACAATATCAACTTCAGAAATATTATCCGAAGATTTACGACGAAATTAAAACCAAACAATTTGAATTTATGCAAAATTCTATTAAAGAGAATTTGCAACGAGGTTTAGAACAACAATTATTTAGAAATACAATTGATGAAGAGTTTATTGCCAGAATATACTTTTATGGTATGGTGGCAATTAAAGATCATGAGTTATTTCCAGTAACAATGTTTACCAAAAATGAATTATTAGATAAGTATTTGGAGTATCATTTACGAGGAATTTGTACTCCAAAAGGGATAGAGGAAATAGAAAAACAACTAAAAGAGATTAAATAAATGAAAAACCTAATCACCTTACTCTTATTGTGTATAGGAGTAAGTTCAGTATTTGCGCAAGAAGCAACTTCAGTTCCAACAAAACTGTCGTTACAAGAAGCTATAGATTATGCGATAAAAAATAATTATGATAATAAAATTGCAGCTAAAAATATAGAAGCTGCCAAAGAAAAAAAATGGGAAACAACTACTACAGGTTTACCACAAATTAGTGGTACGGTAGATTATCAGCACTGGTTAAAACAACAAGTTCAATTAGCAGATATTAATGGAGATGGTGTAGATGATGAGCTTATTTTCGGAACAAAACAGTCTGTAAATGCCGGAGTAACGTTAACGCAGTTAATTTTTGATGGTACTTATTTAGTAGGGTTACAATCTGCTAAAACCTACTTGAAAATTTCTGAACAAGCGAAAGAAAAAACTGAGTTAGCAACCAGAGAAGCCATCATAAATGCCTATGGTAATGTTTTAGTTGCAGAGAAAAGCTTAGAGATTTTAGAAAACAATAAACAAGTATTAACTAAAAACCTTAATGAAACTCAAAAGATTTTTGAAAATGGGTTAACAGAGGAAGAAAACGTAGAACAGTTGCAAATTACCCTCGGTAATTTAGAAAGTAATATTAGAAATACAGAGCGTTTAAAAGATATTGCTTATCAAATGTTAAACATAGCTTTAGGTAATAAAATTAATAAAACCTTAGAGTTAACAGACTCTCTAGAAACATTAACATTACAATACTCAGACTTATCATTGCTAAGTAAAACATTTGATATTAATAATCATATTGATTATCAAATAGCTGAAAATGATAGAGAGGCTAACCGTTTGTTACTAAAGTTGGAAAAAAACAGACAATTACCAACACTATCAGCTTTTATAAATTATCAATATTCTAGTTTTTCTGATGAGTTTTCTTTTTTTGATTCTGATCAAAAATGGTTTGATTCTTCTTTGTTAGGAGTAAGTTTAAATATTCCAATTTTTGGAACTTTCAGGCTACGATCTAGAATTAAACAAGCCGCTATTGAATTAGAAAATTCAGATATCAGATTAGAAGAAACAAAACAAAAATTAAATCTTCAAGCGCAAAAAGCAAAAAGTGAATATCAGCTTAGTTTAGAAAACTATGAAACAGCTAAGAAAAATTTAAACTTAGCAGAACGTATTGAAAAAAAGCAGCAAGTAAAGTTTTTTGAAGGATTATCGTCAAGTTTTGACTTGCTTCAAGCACAAAATCAATTATATACACAGCAAAATACTTACGTGCAATCTATGTTAAACGTAATTGCTAAAAAAGCACAATTAGAAACCGCATTAAACATACCAGTAAAATAACCTAACCAATGAGAAAATATTTAATTTTAATAGCAAGTGCCGCTTTATTAGCTTCATGTGGAGGTAAAAAAGAACAATCAATAGATGCTGTATTAGCTTCAAATAACTTAGAAGAGTTACGTGCTAAAAAAGAATCTTTAGATAAACAACAGCAAGAATTACTTACGAACATTAAATTAGTAAGTAAAAAAATTGCCGAATTAGATACCAATAAAAAAGTACCATTAATTACTGTTATTAATGCAGAAAGCAAAGAGTTTAATCATTATTTAGAGTTACAAGGTAATGTTCAAACCAAAAAAAATGTATTGGTTTATCCAGAGGTTGCTGGTCAGTTAGTAAGTATTTATGTTAAAGAAGGTCAGAATGTAGTTAAAGGCCAGGCTTTAGCAAAAATAGATGATGTAGGTATGAGCAACCAATTAGCGCAACTAGAGGCTAATGCTGCTTTAGCAAAAACCACTTACGAACGTCAGAAGCGTTTATGGGATCAAAAAATAGGTTCAGAAATTCAGTTTTTACAAGCAAAAACAAATTTTGAAGCACAAAAAAATGCTGTAACCAATTTAAAAAAGAACATTGCCAAATTTACTATTAGAGCGCCTTTTACTGGAATTATAGACGATGTAATTAAAGAGCAAGGTACTGTAGTAGCTCCAGGTCCTGGTGCAGAAGTATTCAGAATTGTAAACTTAGCCGATATGTATATCGAAACAGATGTGCCAGAAAGTTATATTACTTCTGTAACTAAAGGAAAAAAGGTAGCTGTTGAATTTCCTATTTTAAATAAAACGATAGCATCTGAGGTTAGACAAGCTGGTAACTTTATCAATCCAGCTAACAGAACTTTTAAAGTAGAAGTAGGAGTACCTAATAAAGATCGTGCTATAAAACCAAATTTAACTGCAAAACTTAAAATTAATGATTATACAAGTAAAGCTGCTGTATTAATTCCACAAGGTATTATTTCTGAAAATGCAGAAGGCGAGCAATATGTATATGTAGTTGAAAGTGTTAAAGATAGTGTAGGTATTGCAAAACAAGTTGTAATTAAAACAGGAAAAACACAAGGAGATTTTATTGAGGTTTTAGAAGGTATAAAAGGCGGAGATAAAATTGTTGATGAAGGAGCTCGAAGTGTTAAAAATGGTCAAGAAGTTAAAATTTTAACGGTTGCTACTAAATAATACAACCCAACCTAAAATGTATAATAATGACAGAGCAACAAAAGAAAGTAGATAAAGAGTTTGGGTTATCAACCTGGGCAATTAACAATAAAACAACCATCTATGTAATGATGGTGATTATCTTATTTTCTGGAATTTCTGCTTTTTTAAGCATGCCAAGAGAAAACTTTCCAGAAATTAAAGATACTAAGATATATGTAAACTCTATTTATCCAGGTAATACTGCTGAAGATATAGAAAAGTTAATTACAGATCCGTTAGAAGAGAAGTTAAAAACAGTAAGTAATGTAACTAAATTAACCTCTACTTCACAAGAAAATGTATCGATGGTAATTTTAGAGTTTGATGATAATATTACTATTGAAGAAGCGAAGCAAAAGGTAAAAGACGAAGTAGATGAAAAGGTAGCCGGTGAAGATTGGCCAACCTTTAATGGAGCAAAGGTAGAACCTAATGTTTTTGAATTAAATATTTCTGAAGAAACTCCTATTTTAAATATTAACATTTCAGGAGATTATACTGTGCAACAATTAAAAGAATATGCAGAGTATTTACAAGATGAAATAGAAGATTTAAGCGAAATTAAAAAGGCTGACATTCGTGGTGCAGAGGAAAAAGAAGTAGAAGTTGCTGTAGATATTTACAAAATGATGGCTGCTCAGGTAAGTTTCCAAGATGTATTGCAAGCTATTGGAAACGGAAATATGACAGTTTCTGCAGGAAATATTATTACTAGTGGCCAACGAAGAACTATTCGTGTTTTAGGAGAGGTAGAAGACCCACAAGAGTTACAAGATTTTGTAGTGAAATCTGAAAGAGGAAACTCAATTTATTTAAAAGATATTGCTCAGGTATCATTTAAAGATAAAGATAAAACTACTTACGCGCGTGAGTTTGGAGAGCCTGTTGTTATGCTTGATGTAAAAAAGCGTACAGGTAAAAATATGGTAGAGGCAGCTGACAAAATTAGAGAGATTGTAAAGGTGGCTAAAGCCGATGTTTTACCATCAAATTTAAAGGTAACAATTGCTAATGATCAATCTTCTAAAACTATAGGTCAGGTTGATGATTTGGTAAACAATATCATTTTTGGTGTAATATTAGTGGTAACTGTATTAATGTTTTTCTTAGGGTTTAAGAATGCATTGTTTGTAGGTTTTGCTATCCCAATGTCTATGTTCATGTCTTTAATGATATTGAATGCCTTTGGTTATACAATGAATACCATGATTTTATTTGGTTTAATTATGGGGCTTGGTATGTTAGTGGATAACGGTATTGTGGTTGTAGAAAACGTTTATCGTTTAATGGAAGAAGAAGGAATGTCTCGTATAGAAGCTGCAAAAAAAGGTATTGGAGAAATTGCATTTCCTATTATTATATCTACCGCAACAACGGTTGCAGCATTTATTCCTTTAGGTATGTGGCCAGGTGTAATGGGACAATTTATGAAGTATTTCCCAATCACCTTATCAGTTGTATTAGGTTCATCTTTATTTGTAGCTATTTTCTTCAATTCAGTTATGGTGTCTCAATTCATGACATTAGAAGATAAAGACATGCCAAAAAATAAAATAATCATGTTAACCTCTATAATGGGTGGTTTAGGCTTGTTAATTATTTTAGTTGGTGGTTCATACAGAGCTTTGGGTACTATTATGTTATTTACGGCAGTAATGTTGTGGGTGTATAGGCTGTGGTTACGTCCGTTAGCGAATAAGTTTCAAAATTCTGTATTACCTCGATGGGAACGTTTTTATGAACGAATGCTTACAGCATCTTTAAAAGGTTGGAGACCAGGAATTATTACCATTATAACTTTTGTTCTATTAATTGTTGCTTTTATGATGTTTGGAGGCTCGGTAGCGAGTCAAAGAACTAAAGTGGAGTTTTTCCCAGACAACACACCTAACCAGGTTATTGTATACGTAGAGTATCCAGAAGGTACAGATATAGAAAAAACAAATCTTATTATGAAAGATTTGGAGCAACGCGTAATTAAAGTAATTAACGACGATGCTTATGTAGACGGTGATTATAATTATTTGGTTGAAAGTTCTATTGCTCAAGTAGGTGCAGGTTCTGGAAATCCTCAAACAGATGGTGGTTCAACTGCAGAAATGCCTCATAGAGGTAAAATAGTTGCTACCATGCGTGAGTATAAAGATAGACGAGGAGCTGATAGTGAAGAGTTAAAAACTAAAATTACAGAAGATTTAAAAGGGGTATATCCAGGTTTGTCTATTTCGGTAGAAAAAGATCCTGTAGGACCACCAGCCGGATATCCAATTAATATTGAGTTAGAAGGAAAAGACTATGTTCAGTTAATTAATACTGCTGAAAAAATGCGTGATTTTATCAATTCAAAATCTATTCCAGGTATTGAAGAGATTAAAATTGATGTTAATAAAGACAAGCCTTCTATGTTGGTTGATGTTGATAGAAAAAAGGCTGGTGAATTAGGAGTTAGTGCAGCACAAGTTGGTCAGCAATTACGTAACTCTATATTTGGAAGTAAAGCGGGTGTTTACAAAGAAGATGGTGAAGATTATGATATTTATGTTCGTTTTAACGAAGAGAATAGATATAACACAAGTGCTATTTTTAATCAAACCATTACGTTTAGAGATATGGCTACTGGGCAGATTAAAGCAATACCTGTTTCTGCTGTAGCAACTCAAAAAAATACGTCTGGATTTAGTGCAATAAAGCATAAAAATGCAAAAAGAGTGGTAACTGTTTATTCTGCTTTAGCACCAGGTTATACAGATGCAGGAGCAATTGTATCTAAAATTCAACAAGAAATGGTTGCTTTTACAGAGTTGCCTAGTGATATTAAAGTAGATTATACAGGTCAGATCGAAGAACAAAATAAACAAATGGCTTTCTTGATGGGAGCATTTTTCTCAGGTTTAGGTTTAATCTTTTTAATCCTAATATTCCAATTTAATTCGGTTTCTCGTCCAACAATTATTATGATAGCTATTTTCTTAAGTTTAATAGGGGTTTTTGGTGGTATCGTGGCATCTGGAGCTTCATTTGTTATAATGATGACAATGATGGGTATTATTTCATTAGCCGGTATTGTAGTTAATAATGGTGTTGTATTGTTAGATTATACACAATTATTAATTGATAGAAATAAAGCAGAAAATAATATTGC
Organism: Tenacibaculum geojense; assembly: GCF_042676005.1. Taxonomy (NCBI): domain Bacteria; kingdom Pseudomonadati; phylum Bacteroidota; class Flavobacteriia; order Flavobacteriales; family Flavobacteriaceae; genus Tenacibaculum; species Tenacibaculum geojense. The sequence goes on from NZ_JBHTJR010000023.1 coordinate 41,367, forward strand.
TGATGATGATTTTGTAAATCTTGATACATTAAATGCTGCAATTATAAAAGGAGGAAAAGCACGTTTACGTCCGGTATTATTAACAGCTATTACCACAATTTTAGGTTTAATTCCTTTAGCTACTGGTTTAAATATCAATTTTATGACCCTTGTAAGCGAATTTGATGCTCATTTTTATATGGGTGGAGATAACGTAATTTTCTGGGGTCCATTAGCCAAAACAGTAATCTACGGATTAATTGTGGCAACATTCTTAACCTTAATAGTAGTGCCTATTTTATTTTACTTGGTAACAAGATTTAAAATGTGGCTTCGATCTATATTTTAATAATTATTATGTTAACTGTAAGAAAGGCCGAAAGCATTAGCTTTTGGTCTTTTTTTATTTTCTTGAATTTGTACTTTAGCAACATGAAAAAAACAGTGATATCTGTAGAAGCAGTAAAAAGAAAACTAGAACAATATTGTATATATCAAGATAGATGTCATAAAGAAATTGAAAAGATACTGAGCGAATATAACTTAATTAAAGAGGCTAAAGATGCTATTTTGCTTCATTTATTAGAACATAATTTTTTAAATGAAGAACGATTTGCTTGTAGTTTTGCCAGGGGAAAGTTTAGAATTAAAAAATGGGGTAAAGTAAGAATAACTCGCGAATTAAAAATGAGAGATATTTCATCTTATATCATTAAAAAAGCCCTTCAAGAAATAGATGAGAAAGATTATAAAATTACTGCCTATCAGATAGCTAATAAAAAGTTTGAAAGCATAAAAGAAGAAGATAAATATAAAAAGAAGAAAAAGTTAATAGATTTTTTAAACTATAGGGGTTATGAAAGCTCGTTCATATTTCAAATTGTAAATGACATTACAGGATAACAAAAAACCTCTAGTTCACTAGAGGTTTTTTGTTGGAAATGAATAAAGAATCATTCCTTTGTTTTGCTTTAATAACTTTATTTATATCATCATTTGGAACAGTTACAGATAACACATAATGTTTAATTTTCCATTGATTATTTATTTTTTTAAGAACTCCAGAGCCTCTGCAAATGCCCATCCAAGTATTTAAAAGTTCATCAAACCAAACTATTTTTCCACTTTCATCAATGTAAATGTTTCTATTTATTGCTGTGAAATCCCATGCTTTTCCTTTGTCAAAATATGGTTTACTAAAAGCCTTAAATTGTTTTTTAGTCCAAACCTCACCAGCATCAGTACCTACAAAAACAGATATACTATCCATGGTATTAAAATAATTATCAAAATTAGCGTTGGTAGCAGCTTTGTGCCAATTATCTAAAGCTGATGAAACCTTATTATTAATTTCTTTTTGGTTAATAGTTAGCGTTTCTTTTTTCTTAGTACAACCTATGGTTATGAATAAAAGAAAAATTAGGTAAAGAGAATAATTATTTTTCATTGGGTTTAAGTAAAGATTTTTTTTGAAGAAGTTTTCCCTTTTTAGAGTTTAAATCAATAGGGTTTGCCCTTTGTTCGGCTTCATCATAGATTTTCATTTTTTTATTTTTAGGTTTTGGAAGTGTTTTTTCACTAGTGTCTAAAACAAAAAAACTATCAAGATTAACCTCTTTATCAAATTCTTTCTTTTGATAAATTGTATTTATTTTGTCGTTTAAACTACTAAAAACTAGTAAGTATTTATCTATTTGAGTGTTGACTTCTTTAGCGGTAATAGCCGGAATCAACGTCATATCAGCTAATCTAAGTGCTTCATTTTCTAAAACGTTCACTCTAGCTTTAAAGGATGCAGTTTTAAAATCTTTTATTTTAATACTATCCTTAAGTTTTTTAGTTAAATCTTTTAGCTCTATTGCAAAGTTTAAAGCTTCATTAGGTGTTATTTTTTTAAATCTATCTAAATATAAAACAACGTCATTATATTCTTTCCAGTTTTCTATTTTCTTTTGAGCGTCATCTGTTAAACCACTTGGAGTTTTATGACTAACTTTAATACTCATGGTTGGTTTTTTCTCTGTTTTATCAATTGTTTGAATACTTTTTTTACAGGCTCCAAGAATAAAAACAAGACCAATAATAAAAAAAATAGGTTTTAACATAAAAGGTGTTTTAATAGTGTAAAATTACATTTTTTACTCGGTTTAATAGTTAATATTATATGAAAGCTTCAAAATCAAGAGTTTGCTAATTAATTTTACGATAAGTTAAAAAAAGAGATATTAATATTACGAATATGTAAATTTAATATCTTTGCATTATTAAAATTATGAACTTTTAAAAATGAGTGAGACCATTTTAATTATAGGAGCATGCGGTCAAATAGGTACCGAACTAACACAAAAATTAAGAACTATTTACGGAAATAATTCGGTAATTGCTTCTGATATTCGTGAAGGAAATGAAGAGTTAATGGAGTCTGGACCTTTTGAAATTGTAGATGCTACTGATAGGGAAGCTATTTTAAAAGTTGTAAACAAATACAAAGTAACACAGGTATATTTAATGGCAGCCATGTTGTCTGCAACAGCTGAAAAGCATCCTCAGAAAGCATGGGATTTAAATATGTCGTCTTTATTACTTGTACTAGATTTAGCTAAAGATAAAATTATAAATCAGGTTTATTGGCCAAGTTCAATTGCTGCATTTGGACCAACTTCACCTAAACAAAATACTCCTCAACAAACAATAATGGAGCCAACAACTGTTTACGGAATTAGTAAAATTTCTGGTGAACATTGGTGTAACTATTATCATCAAAAATATGGTGTAGATGTTAGAAGTATTCGTTACCCAGGTATTATTAGTTGGAAAACTAAACCCGGAGGAGGAACTACTGATTATGCTGTAGATATTTATTTTAAAGCTATTGAAGAAGGAAAATATGAGTGTTTTTTAAGTGAAGATACTTGTTTGCCAATGATGTATATGGATGATGCTGTAAATGCAACAATTCAAATTATGCAGGCGGATAGTAAAGATATTAAAACTAGAACGGCTTATAATTTAGCGGCTATGAGTTTTACACCTAATCAAATTGCCTCAGAAATTAAAAAACATATCCCTGAGTTTGAAATATCTTATGAGCCAGATTTTAGGCAAGCTATTGCTAACAGTTGGCCTCAGGTTATAGATGATTCAGAGGCGAGAAAAGATTGGGGCTGGAACCATGATTATGATTTAGCAAGTATGACCAATGAAATGCTGCAAAACATCAAACACAAAAACAACGAATTATTAGGTTTACTGTAAGAAATACAATAGATTTTCGACTTAGTTTGAAAATCTATTTTTTTTACATGAAAGACATAATTAACGAAAGTTTATCAAAGGCCATATCATATCCAGAATACAGAGGTTTAGTTAGTAATTTATTACTAGAGAAAAAGTCTACAGGACCAAATCAGTCTGATGATTTGTACAATTATAGTTTGTTGAATGATAGAAGAATGAAGCGTTTAGATAAAACATCTAAACTAACAAATGCTACTATAGATAAAGTTACAAAACTATCTACACCACAAACTTGGTTAGTTTTAACAGAGGGTTGGTGTGGTGACGCGGCTCAAAATTTACCAGTACTCCATAAAATAGCAGAAGCATCAGATAAAATAGATCTAAAATTAGTGTTGCGCGATGAAAATTTACCACTAATGGATGCTTTTTTAACCAATGGAGGAAGGTCTATTCCGAAATTAGTTGCTTTAGGTGAAAATAAAGAGGTTCTTTTTACTTGGGGACCAAGACCATCAACAGCTACAAAAATGATTGCAGATTATAAAGAAGAGCATGGTAAAGTTGATGCACATATAAAACAAGAACTACAAGTTTGGTATAACAAAAATAAAGGAGAAAATATTCAAGAAGATATTGTTTCGTTATTGTAAAATAACACCGTTATTAATGCAAGTAAAACCCATTTGATGTTGTCAAATGGGTTTTCTTTTTATATTTGCGGCAATGTATGTAGCGCACAATAGTTTATCTGAAAATGCTAAAGTTTGGGTATATCCATCTAGCAGAAAATTCTATCCACAAGAAATTGATGGTTTGAAAGAAAAATTACATCAATTTATATCTGAATGGAAAGTAAATAAAAATGCTTTTAAAGCTTCTTTTGAGATAAAGTATAACCGATTTGTAATATTTTATGCCGAAGATAATGTTACATTATCTAATGCAGATATTGATGCACAAGTAGGCTGTATTTTAGCTTTACAACAAGATTATGAAATTGAATTATTGGATAAAATGAATGTTTGTTTTAAACAAGGTGAGTTTATTCAATATAAAACAGTAAAAGACTTTAAAAAGCTATTGAAAAGTAAGTCTGTAAATGATAAAACTATAGTGTTTGATAACCTAATACAAACTAAATACGAATTAGAAAACTTCTGGGAAGTTCCGATTACAGAAAGTTGGTACAATAGATTTTTGTAAGTTATTAAGAAATAGTTTCAACAAATTCATCAATACTTTGTGCTTTATCTACAGAAAAATCACCAATTTTGGTCCTTCTCAATACAGATAAATGTGCGCCAGAATTTAATGCTTTACCATAATCATGAGCTAAAGACCTGATGTAAGTTCCTTTGCTACAAACTACTCTAAACTCAAGGTTTGGAAAATCTATTTTAGTAACTTCAAAAGCTTCAATAGTAATTTCTCTTGATTTTATTTCAGTAGTTTTACCTTGTCTAGCAAGCTCATATAACCTTTTTCCATCTTTTTTAATAGCTGAAAAAATAGGTGGTTTTTGTTGAGTTTTACCAATAAATTGCTGAGTGGTTTGATGAATTAAATCATCAGTAATATGATCTGTAGGGAATGTTTCATTAATAGTTGTTTCTAGATCGTAACTTGGCGTGGTTGCACCTATTACAAAAGTTCCTGTGTATTCTTTTATTTGACCTTGGTATTGTTCAATACTTTTAGTTTGCTTTCCAGTGCAAATAATTAGTAAACCAGTAGCTAACGGATCTAAGGTTCCAGCATGTCCAACTTTAATTTTTTTTAAGTCAAAACGTTTTCTAATATGCCAACGAAGCTTGTTTACCACTTGAAACGATGTCCACTCTAAAGGTTTGTCAATTAATAAAACCTTTCCTTCTTTAAAATCTTCTACAGTGTTCATAAATTAATTAAGTAGTGTAAAAACAATGGCAATTGTACCAACAACAGCACAGTAAATAGAAAAATAAGATAATTTACTTTTTTTAACAAGTGCAATCATCCAATTACAAGCCAATAAACCAGACACAAATGCGGCTATAAAACCAGCGGAAATTGGAATGATTTCTGATGATTGAAAATTAAGATCACCACCTAAGATATCTTTGGCAATTTTACCAAAAATTAAAGGAACAACCATTAAAAATGAAAATCGTGCAGATTTTGTTCTGTCTATTCCTAATAAAACTGAAGTTGATATTGTAGCTCCAGATCTTGAGATTCCTGGGAGCATAGCAATAGCTTGAGAAACACCTATAATTACTGCATTAGTAAATGAAACTTCTTTATTTGTATTTTTAGCTTTATCAGCTAGTAATAAAAGTAACGCTGTAAGAATTAACATACAACCAACTAGAAATATTTTACCTCCAAAAAAAGATTCTAATTGTTCTTCAAATAAAAGCCCGACCACAACAGCTGGAATCATAGAAAGAATAATTTTTACGGAGAATTTAGATTGTTCATTCCATGAGAATTGAAATAATCCTTTAAAAATCTCAGCAACTTCTTTTCTAAAGATTACTAATGTACTTAAAGCGGTTGCAAAATGAAGTACAACGGTAAAAGTTAAACTTTCTTCAGGAACAGATGTGTCGCCCAAAATAGCTTTAGCTAATTCTAAATGTCCACTTGATGAAACAGGTAAAAATTCCGTAAGACCTTGAATAATACCAAGAATAATTGCTTCTAGTATATCCATATTTATTAATTTGGTTTGGTTAAAATAGCATACACCTCAATAGCAAAACCTATCAATACTAAAGTAGGGGCTAGCCTAATACGTTGCCAGTTATAAATAGCTGGATTAAATACATTAGGGTTGTCACTACCACCACCCGACATTAAAATAAAACCAAGTGTAATAACAGCAATTCCAATTAACATAAATAGGTAATTCCTTTTACCAAATAAAAATGTTGGTTTTGTATTGTTTTTATCTTGTTTCATTTTAGTAATATAAATCGTTAGTTTGAAGGTTTAAAAAGCGTTGTGTTGCAAAGTAAGTACTTATCCATGTAATAATAAACGAAGTTATAATTACGCCTCCTACAACATAACCCAAAGTAATATAATCTTGAGTTAATTGAAGGGTTGGTACATATTTATTAACGTAATAAACAACAGTTGCAATACCAGCTAAAGCAATTAAGGCAGCTATAAATCCTAGTTTTATACTTTGCCAAATAAAAGGTTTTCGAATAAAACTTTTTGTAGCGCCTACCATTTGCATTGTTTTAATGTTAAAACGTTTTGCATAAATTGATAGTCTTATGGAGCTGTTAATTAGAATTATAGCAATAATAGCAAAGAAACCACTGATGATTAACAACCAAAAACTAATACGTTGAATATTTTTTGTTAATTGTTTAACCAAAGGTTTATCATAGGAAACATCAGCAATAAAAGCATTGTTTAAAAATTCTTTTTCTAAGTTTTCCATTTTTTCTGGCGTAACGTATGCTGCTTTTAAGTATAAATCAACGCCATTTTTTAACGGATTATCGCCTAAAAATTCTAAAAAATCTTCGCCTAGGTCTTTTTTATACGCTAGTGCCGCCTCTTCTTTTGAAATGTAAAAAATAGATTTTGTATATTCTTTTTCTAGTAACGCTTTTCTAAAGCCTTCTATTTTTTCTTTAGTAACATCATCTTTTAAAAATAAAGACATCACTACTTCCTCTTTAAAATGATTAGCAACTTGTGTAGATTTTAACAGTATGATACCTAAAACACCTACCATAAATAAAACAATTGCAATGCTAATAATAACAGATACGTAAGATGAACGTAAACGACGTTTTTGAAAAGAATCGTACGAAGTGGTCATGATTAAATTACAATTTAAAAGTTGGCAAGATACAAATATTTCAGTGGCATTAAGTTAAAAACTACTTAATGTCTTGACAAAGTTCTATCAAAACACCATTGGTAGTTTTTGGATGTAAAAAAGCAACCAATTTATTATCTGCTCCTTTTTTGGGTTGTTCATTTAAAACCGTAAATCCTTCCTGTTTTAATCTTGCGATTTCACTTTTAATATCATCAACAGCAAAAGCTATATGATGAATTCCTTCTCCTTTCTTAGCAATAAATTTGGCAATAGGGCTATCTTCTTTAGTAGCCTCTAATAATTCAATTTTATTTGGCCCAGATTTAAAAAAAGAGGTTTTAACACCTTCACTAGCAACTTCTTCTATTTTATAATGAGGTTTTCCAAATAATGAAGCGAATAACTGATTAGATTCTTCTAGATTTTTTACGGCAATACCAATGTGTTCTATTTTATTCATAAAGTAAAAATAAAAAAAACACCTCAATACAAAAATATTGAGGTGTAGAAGTATTGTTAATATTACTATAAAATACAATTTAAACTAACCCAGTATTAACAATACTTCAATGAAGTATTTCTTGTTTTATGCAAATTTCAGTAAAAAAGTCTCATAAGAGCCTAGGTAAATAACTGTTTTTTAGAAAATAAAAAAAACACCATCATATTATGTAATTGATAATGGTGTTTCGCAATTTTCCCCCGAAATAAACATAATTGGTTTATTTGATTACAAAGTTAAATTAGCTGTTAAGGTTTACAAGAGTAGTTGTCCTAAGATTTAGTAAGGTGTTTACCTATTGGTTTAAGGGTGTTTTTCCTGTATTTTATCAAGAAAATGAGTTTAATACATTGATTTGTTGAGGTTTTGGTATTTGTAGGGTTTGTTAGTTAGAATAAAATGATGTTATATTTATCCAACTAATTAAAAATTTTTACATGAAAAAAATACTACTAAAGCTTTGTAAACTATGTGGTATAGAACCAAAGCCAGAACCAACAAAGCCAACTAAGTTAATAGGTTATAAAAACATTATTACAATGTTTAAAGCTTATGATGAGTCGGTAAGACAAGAAAAAAGTTTTATGAAAGATTCTAGAACGTATGTTTTGGATTTTAAGCAATTAAAAAATTATTTAGAATATGCAGAGGAAGTTGCATTGAATAAAGGTATCGAGTTAAAAAATATATGTTTTGTTAAAGGTGTTTATACTAAAGATACGGCTCATGATTCAAAACAAGTAGGTTATGAGAGTTTGGTATATTTACCTTCTGCATTAGATAATGGAAAAGAAGTTATGGTAGATTTAACTGCGTCTAAAAGAGGTGAGCTTAGTAGTTTTAAATCAAAACTAAAACAGTATGGGTATGATTTAGATGGTGCCCTTGAAAAAACAAGTGAGCAAAAAACTGAATTACAAACCTTGAAAGGGATGCCAGAAGATGGTGACGACCTTATAGGAAACTGGAATAACACTGCACCACCTTATGAATTAGGTTAAAAAAATAAAGAAAACCGAATGAACATACTCCCTACAAGTGTTTTAATAATTCAAGCACTCACAGCAATTTTAATGATTTTTTATTTTAAAAAATATCAATCATTATTTTTTTACAGCGTATCAGCTATCGTTGTATTATCTGCCTGTGTTGAATTGTTAGGTTTTTACTTTATTCAGCTTAAAATATCATCGCATTATATATATTTTTTTTACACATTAGTGGTGTTTAACTTAATAGCTTTAGCGTACAGTTATTTGTTACAAGTGAATAAACTATTAATTTATATTCCTGTAATTTTATTTAATGCTGTTTTTGTTTACGGCTATTTTAAAGGTGTTTCTTACTTTAATTCAATTATTGTAGGAGCTATAAATACCAGTTTCTATATTTTCTTATATTTAAGACAATTGTTAATATCCGATGAAATAATTATTTATAAAAAATTACTTCCATTTTGGATTTCAATTGGTTTTTTGGCGTTTTATCTACCATCAATACCTTTTTTTGTTCTTAGGAATTTTATGATAGATAGAGGTTTATTTTTTATATTGAACATTTTAACAATTCTAATGAATTTATTAATTATGTATGGTTTAATATGGAGCAACAAGGAGAAGAGTATATCTTAATAATATCAACACTAGTAATAGTTGTAGTTATTGTATTTCTTGTTGTGCTTTTTTCAGTTTTTCAAAGAAGAAAAAACACCTTATTACAAGACAGAGACGCACAAAAAAAACGTTTTGAACGTGAGATTGCAGAAACGCAAATAGAAATAAGAGAAGAAACATTAAGAAATATAAGTTGGGAGTTGCATGATAATATTGGTCAACTCCTAACTTTAGCTAAAATTCAGTTACAGCAGTATAACGATGATAGTTTAAACGATATTTCAGAAACAATAAGTAAAAGTTTAGTAGAAATAAGATCATTATCTAAATTAATTAACCCGGAATTTATTAATAATATAACCTTACAAGAAGCATTAGCATTAGAGATAGAACGTTTTAATAGATTAAATTACATTGAAAGTTCTTTAAAAATTGTTGGGAATAAAAAAGAGATTAATCAAAAACACGGCATTATTATTTTTAGAATGTTACAAGAGTTTTTTTCAAATACCATAAAACACGCAAAAGCTACTCATTTAGAGGTAGTTTTGGATTTTATAAACGATAAAGAAATTCGTATTATTGCCAAAGATAATGGTATAGGTTTCGATGCTAATAGTTTAAAATTTAATGGAATAGGTATTCAAAATATAAAAACTAGAGCAGCATTAATAAATGCAACTACAAAAATTGTGTCTATTCCAGGAAAAGGAACCGAATTAAAAATTAATTATTATATTGAAAAGGAATTAGTCCCTCACTTGTAAAACGATAACTTAACCTAACTTAACCAATTATGAAGTATTCAGTTGTTGTGGTAGACGATCATACATTGTTGTCTCAAGCAATAGAAGGTATGGTTAATACCTTTGATAAGTTTAAAGTGCTTTACACGTGTAAAAACGGTAAAGAAGTGGAAGAAAAATTTACTGCTTCTCCAAAAAATGTTCCAGATATAGTTTTAGTAGATGTTAATATGCCTGTAATGAATGGTATTGAAACTACTAAGTGGATCGTTAAAAATCACCCACAAGTGCATGTAATGGCACTATCGGTTGAAGATGCAGATGGTACTATTTTAAAAATGTTAAAAGCAGGTGCAGTAGGATATTTATTAAAAGACACCAAAAAAGATGTGTTAGAAACCGCTTTGTTAGAAATGATGGATAACGGATTTTATCACACTAAAAATGTTACAAGTTTACTTATAGACTCCGTATCCGGTAAAACCAGAAGATCAAATGTGGAATTTAAAGAAAACGAATTGAAATTTATGCGTTTAGCATGCTCTGAGTTAACGTATAAAGAAATTGCCGAAAAAATGTTTTTAAGTCCTAAAACAATTGACGGTTATAGAGATAGCTTGTTTACCAAGTTAGATGTAAGAAATAGAGTAGGATTAGTAATGTATGCTATAAAAAATAAAATTTATACCCCGTAAAGCCTTAAAACTTTACAAATGTTATAGTATTTACAGTAAAATTATCAATAGATTTGCACTTATGGAAGAAACGAACAGACAGCGAAAAATAGCAGGTGTATTACAACAAGATTTAGTTGATGTTTTGCAAAGAGCAGCTCAAGATGGAATGAGAGGTGTAATTATATCTGTATCAAAAGTATCAGTTACAGCCGATTTGGGTGTAGCTAAGGTATTTTTAAGTGTTTTTCCGTCAGAAAAGAGAGATGAAATTTTAGAAGGAATTAAATCCAATACCCCTTTAATTAGACACGAACTAGCACAAAGAACCAAGAACCAATTAAGAAGAATGCCTGAATTGTTGTTTTATGGAGATGATAGTTTAGATTATATAGAAAATATAGATAAGTCTTTAAAAGGAGAAGACGATAACCCAATTAAAAATCCAGATATCTTACCACGTCGTCAAAAACGTTAATTTGGTTTAGCTATTGAATTTTCCTTTTTACATAGCCAAAAGATATTTATTTGCTAAAAATAGTACCAACGCTATTAATATCATAACCATTATTGCAATGGTTGGAATAACAGTTGGTACTATGGCATTATTTATCGTTTTATCTGGTTTTTCAGGTTTAAAAACATTTAGTTTATCATTATTAAATGAGTCAGATCCTGATATTAAAATATCGCCAAAAAAAGGGAAAAAGATTCTTTTTTCACCTGAAATTAAAAATGCTTTAGAAATCAATTCAGAAATTGCATCTTATGCAAGAGTTGTAGAAGAACGTGTTTTCTTAAAGTATAAAAATAAGGATCAAATAGCGTATATAAAGGGAGTAGATGTTAATTATAACGATGTAGTTCCAATAGATTCCTCTATTACTGTGGGTAGTTGGATAGACCCACAATTTAAAAACACCGCAGTAATTGGTTATACTTTATCGTATAAACTATCATTAAATGTTTTCAATTTTGGAGAACCATTACAAATATTTGTTCCAAAGCCAGGAAAAGGATATTTAAATGTAAATAATGCTTTTAATTCTGAAAATGTTCAAATAATTGGCGCATTCGAAGGCTCTGAAGAGTATCAAAGTAAATACGTATTTTCAGAATTAAGTCTAGCACAAAAATTACTCAAGTTATCACCAGATGAATTATCATCAATAGCTGTAAAAGTTAATAATGATGATAATGTTGTTGAGGTTAGTAATGAATTACAAAGTGTTTTAGGTGATGGGTTTAAGGTTGAAACTAGAGCTGAGCAAAATGCCCTTTATTATAAAGTAGTAAATACAGAAAACTTTATATCTTATTTAATATTCACGTTAATTATTGTTATTGCGTTGTTTAACGTAATTGGAGCAATTATAATGATGATTATTGATAAACAACAGAATTTAAAAACGTTATTTAATTTAGGAGCAAGTTTGCAGGATATCAAAAAAATATTTGTTTTTCAGGGTGCTTTGTTATCTATTATAGGAATGATAATTGGGTTAACACTTGGATTAGTAGCAGTATTAATTCAACAAAAGTTTAACTTTTTTATGATAACATCCACTGTTCCTTATCCTGTAGAGCTTAAATTAAGTAATTTAATAACAGTAATTTTAACAATCACAGTTTTAGGTTATATTGCTTCTAAAATAGCAAGCTCAAGAATTTCTCAAAGTTTTGTAAATGATAAACCTTAAAAATACCTAGCTAGGGTTTTAAATTTTTTAATACAATGAAATAAATGTTTCTTTTTAGTGATCTCTTTTAAGGGGTTGATATCGAGATTTACTTTATGTTTCATTTACCTCCGTATTAAAGATTTTATTAATCTTAACTTTTTAAGGCTGATCGATTAATTAATCACTGCTAAATTACAACAAATAAACACCATTTATCATGATGTTTAGATGTAGTAAAATAAACATTCGATTAAAAATCAATTTGTTAAGATGATTGGTTTTTAACCGATATTCGGAATCATTTTATCACCAAAAGTAGCTTCAACTTCATCAAAAGTGGCAAAAACATCTTTTGGGTCATCAGAAGTAACCATTTTTAATCGGTATTCTTTAAAATGAGGAATTCCTTTAAAATAATTTGTGTAATGTCTTCTTGTTTCTACAACACCTAAGTGTTCACCTTTCCAGTCTATAGACATTTCTAAGTGCCTTCTAGCCATTTGTACACGTTGGGCAATGGTTGGTTTAGCTAAATGTTCACCCGTTTTAAAATAATGTTTTACTTCATTAAAAAACCATGGATATCCAATAGATGCTCTACCAATCATAGCGCCATCTAATCCGTATTTATCACGCATTTCCATTGCTTTTTCAGGAGAATCAACATCACCATTGCCAAATACTGGAATGTGCATTCTTGGGTTGTTTTTAACATCGGCAATAGGTTTCCAATCAGCATTACCTTTATACATTTGCGCTCTAGTTCTACCGTGAATAGAAATAGCTTTACAACCAACATCTTGTAAGCGTTCAGCAACTTCAACTATTCTTATAGAATCATGATCCCAGCCCAAACGAGTTTTTACTGTAACAGGTAATTTAGTATGCTTTACCATAGCTTCTGTAAGCTTCACCATTAAGTCAATATCTTTTAAAATACCAGCACCAGCACCTTTAGAAACTACTTTTTTAACAGGACAACCAAAGTTAATATCAATAATATCTGGATTGGTTTTTTCTACTATTTCTACAGATCGTAGCATAGCATCTAAATTAGCACCAAATATTTGAATACCTACTGGGCGTTCCTTTTCATAAATATCTAACTTCATCACGCTTTTTGCAGCATCACGAATTAAACCTTCTGAAGAAATAAATTCTGTGTATACTACATCTGCACCATTTTCTTTACACAAGGCTCTAAATGGTGGATCACTAACATCTTCCATTGGAGCTAATAACAACGGAAAATCAGGTAACTCAATATTGTCTATTTTAACCAAAATGTAATTTTTTTGCAAAGGTACATTTTTTCATAATAAAAATTTTTAAATAACGTATCTTTGCCAGTCATTAGTTGAGCTTTACAAATGAAGAATATTAGAAATTTTTGCATTATTGCGCATATAGACCATGGTAAGAGTACCTTGGCAGATAGATTGTTAGATTTTACAGGTGCTGTTACGGAGCGTGAAAAGCAAGACCAGTTACTAGATAACATGGATTTGGAACGTGAACGTGGTATTACCATTAAGTCACATGCAATTCAAATGGATTACAAACACGAGGGGGAAGATTATATTTTAAATTTAATTGATACTCCAGGTCACGTTGATTTCTCTTATGAAGTTTCAAGGTCTATTGCAGCTTGTGAAGGAGCTTTGTTAATTGTTGATGCAGCACAAAGTATTCAAGCGCAAACAATTTCTAATTTGTATTTAGCTTTAGAAAATGACTTGGAAATTATTCCTGTTTTAAATAAAGTAGATTTACCAAGTGCGAACCCTGAAGAGGTTACAGATGATATTGTTGATTTATTAGGATGCGATCCAGAAGATGTTATTCCTGCGAGTGGGAAAACAGGCTTTGGAGTAGATAAAATTTTAGAAGCAATTATCAATCGTATTCCTGCACCTAAAGGAAATCCAGACGCGCCCTTGAAAGCGCTAATTTTTGACTCTGTTTTTAATTCTTACAGAGGTATAGAAACATATTTTAGAGTAATTGATGGTTCTATTAAAAAGAATCAACAAATTAAATTTATGGCAACAGGTAAGCAATATGGTGCCGATGAAGTTGGTACTTTAAAGTTAAGCCAAGTTGTAAAAAAAGAAATCAAAACAGGAGACGTAGGGTATTTAATTACTGGAATTAAAACCGCAAAAGAAGTAAAAGTTGGAGATACAATTACAGATTTTGCCAATCCAACTACAGATAGAATTGAAGGATTTGAAGATGTAAAGCCAATGGTATTTGCAGGGATTTATCCTGTAGATACTGAAGATTATGAAGAATTAAGAGCCTCTATGGAAAAGTTACAACTTAATGATGCTTCTTTGGTTTTTCAACCTGAAAGTTCTGCAGCATTAGGCTTTGGTTTCCGTTGTGGTTTCTTAGGAATGCTTCACATGGAAATCATTCAAGAACGTTTAGAGCGTGAGTTTAATATGACGGTAATTACTACGGTTCCAAACGTAAGTTATCATGCTTTTACTAAGAAAAACCCTGATGAAATTGTAATTGTAAATAATCCTTCAGATTTACCAGATCCTTCTAAATTAGATAGAGTAGAAGAGCCCTTTATCAAGGCTTCAATAATTACAAAAGCTGATTTTGTTGGCCAAGTAATGAGTTTATGTATTGAAAAAAGAGGACAAATAGTAAATCAAACATATTTAACTCCACAGCGTGTTGAATTGATTTTTGATATGCCGTTAGCAGAAATTGTTTTTGATTTTTATGATAGATTAAAAACTGTTTCTAAAGGATATGCATCTTTTGATTATCATCCAATAGGAATGCAAAAGTCAAAACTAGTGCGTGTAGATATGCTTTTAAATGGACAAACAGTAGATGCTTTATCAGCCTTATTACATGATAGTAACGCATACTCTATAGGAAAAAGAATTTGTGAGAAATTAAAAGAATTAATACCACGTCAACAATTTGATATTCCTATACAGGCTGCTATTGGAGCCAAAATTATTGCTCGTGAAACAGTTAAAGCATTACGTAAAGACGTTACTGCTAAATGTTATGGTGGAGATATTTCTCGTAAACGTAAGTTATTAGAGAAGCAGAAAAAAGGAAAAAAGAGAATGCGTCAAGTTGGAAATGTAGAAATACCACAACAAGCATTTATGGCTGTTTTAAAGTTAAATGATTAGGACAGTGTTATAAAGATAATTATTAAACCGTTACTAAAGCTTATTAATAGCAATAGTAACGGTTATTTTTTTGGGTTGTATTTTATAACTAACCCCTTTAATAAGTTTTAGTTTTTTTAAATCTAGTTTTTTACTGCTTTCTAAGGTGAGTATGAAGTTATCTATAACAATAGATTTTAGCCGTTTAGTTTTTTGTAAAACAGGTATAATTTTGAGTATTTCTTGTTGTAGTAACTGTTCCATTATTGCACTATTGTTCTAAAAGAGAATTCTACATTACTAACAATATCCGTTTTAAGATCTAGCATGTCTTTATTAACATCAATGGGTTTTACAATAACTTTTTGTGTTAAGTTTAACTGGTCTCGAGTTATTAAATTTTTATCTGCCAATATTAGTTTGTCAATTTTATTATTAAATACAGATTTGTCTAAACTTAGTTTTTGAATAGTACTCGGTCTTGTCTTTTTAAGTGTTTTAACTTGTTTTTTTGTGGTTGGAGTTTCTTCAGTTTCCGAAAAAGAAAATATCAACTTAGCATTTACTTTTCCCCTATCAACAATAACTTTTAATGCATTCTTGTTTAAATACTCTTTTAGGGTTTCTTTATATTCTGTAATGTAATTGTTAACGTATGTTTCTACATCTTTTTCATCTGCTTTTTCCCCCAATACAGCTTTAGCTTTTTCTAATAAATTATATTTAGTTATAAAGTCACTATTATTTAAAAATAGGTCTTTTTTTAGTTCGATATATTTTTTTTCTTGTTCTAGTTGAGAGCTAATTACACCATCTATAGTGCTATTAATTAAGTCGGTTACAAATTCTACAAATCCAGTTTCTTGTATTTTCATGATGATAGTTTTAGGTGTAAGCAAAGAGCTTAATAGCTCTTTGCTTATAATTGATTATTGGAAATTAGCTAACGGGAAAAAGTCTGATTTAAAATTGACTTTAACATGACCAAAAATATCTACCGTAGTATTTGAAATATCAATTTTACTTGTATTTACCGTACTTACTTTAGTTTCTGTATTAGAAATTCCGCCATTAATACCTAAAATACCACCTAAAAAACCTCCTTTAAAACTTCCGCCAAATCCCCAGCTTCTGTTTTTTCTTTCAAATTCAGAGGTGTTTTCAACATCGTATTCATATTGTTGTGTAAAAAATTCTAATTTTGTTTCCACAACCCCATCTTTAACAACTAGTTTTTGATATCCTAACTTCATCATATCTCTTAAAAGCTTGTATTTGTTTTCTGCAATTCTGCTTTTAACAGCATCTAAAAAACCTGCTTTTGTAATACTAGGAGTTATGGTGTTACTTCCATCTTTTATTGTTAATTCGCTGGTTAATTCACTTTTAGCTTCGTTATCAACAGCCTGTCCGTTTTGAAGCTTATCATACACTTCTCCGTACTGCATGGTTTTAATATTGCCACCTTTTTCATAGCTAAAAGTATTAGATAAAAATTCTAATAATTCACCACTTGTAATGTCATCTTTCGCTTCATTAATAAATGAAGTTAAAGATTTACTTACTTTACTTAACATTTCTGTATAAGCGGCCATTTGTTTAATTTGATTTGCTGTAATAGCATCAAAAACTCCAGTAATTAAACTGGCAGTAAATTCAGGGAACTTAATTTTATCAACCTGAGATGCAATTTGTATTGCTGACATAGTATTAGTTTTTTAAGTTTTACTTACTCTGTTAAGGCTTTTCAGTATCCGCCTTGAGCTCGAATTCAAAATTAACACAGGATAACTTTTTAAGAATCAGGATAAAAATTGTGTTTTTTGAAGATTTTTCTTCTTCTTTTAGGGTGTTTATGTGAAATTAATAAGTGAAAACACCTGTCAGTTGCAATAACATAATTTTATGTGTATTTTCTTATGTTTTATTAAAAATGTAGTTTTGTTGTTTATTGATTAACATGTAGTTAAATGTTTTTTTTTAACATTTATTTCATTTTTTTCTAGTTCTATTAAAATGAAACATGTATCTTTGGTTAACCAATTTAAATAAGTCCCCTAAACATGAAAAGTATCGCTACACTTCCAACTTAATAGTTAATAATCAGTACAAAACATGTTATCTAAATTCAGGTTGTTTTAATAATAATCTATGGATTTACTTACCCGTGTTTTAATATCAGTGAATTTTATTAATCCGTAAAATCCATGTGGTTTTACAAAATCTAACAATAGCTTTTTAAAAATTATTTTTTAGGGCCTGGCCACTCCTATGCTAATTTTTAAAGAGTGTTTCAACTAAACTTTATTAAAATGAAATCAATTTTCTTTATGTTAACATTATTCTTGTTAACAGTAACAACAACATGTAGAGCACAAAAAGTTCGACCGGCAGAGCGGGTCAATCAAGCAAAACTAGCGGGTACAGATTTTCAAGAAATTAACCTTTTTAGTTTTGGTAAAAACAGTGGAAGAAAACAACGAGTAAAAATTCCGAATGAAATTAAAAATTATGAATTACTAACATTAAATCAGCAACAAATGGGGAGATTTTCTAAAAAGAAATCAGCTCCAGAAGCCATTAGGGTAAGTATACCAAACAAATCATCAGTATTAGTATTAGAATTGGTAAAAGTAAATGTAAAAACAGATGATTTCACCAGTCAAACATTGCCAGCAAAATTAAAACTTGAAGCTACAGAAATTAGTCATTACCGTGGAGTGGTTAAGAACAATAATAAGTCTAGAGTGGCAGTATCAATTCAAAATGGAGAAGTATATGCTTTAATAAGCTTAGATGATGAGGTTGGTAACTTGGTGTTAGGTAAAATTAAAGATAGCAGCAATCATATTATTTATGAAGATAAAGATATCAGTCATTTAAATGATTTTGCATGTCAAGTAGATGAATATTATAAAACACCCAACACAAATTCATTAAAAAATACTAATAAGCAGCCAGCTGCTAATGTTAGTAACTGTCCTGAGATATTTTTTGACATTGCTAATGATGTTGTAAGAGATAAAGGAAGTGCTAACGCTGCATCAGCATTTGTAGAAGCTATGTTTAATCAGGTTGCTATTTTGTATAATGATGAAGGTGTAAATTTAAAATTATCAGGAATAAGAGCTTGGACATCTAGCGCGCCTTTTAATGACTTAGATAGTTATAGAAGTTACAGAAATGCTAACGGATTTAATGGTGATTTAGGTCATTTTGTGACATATGATTATTCTGGAGGTGTTGCTTGGGTTAGTGCTTTGTGTGGTTCTTATCGTTATGGGCTTTCAGGTATTTATGTAGATTACTCTAACGTGCCTCGTTATTCTTGGAATATTTCAACAATAGCCCATGAGTTAGGTCATAATTTCGGATCAAGTCACACGCATGCATGTGTTTGGAATGGAAATAATACAGCTATTGATGGCTGCTATCAAACGGAAGGAAATTGTAGTAGACCAGGAGTTCCTTCTGATGGGGGAACTATAATGAGCTATTGTCATTTAAATAGTGTAGGAACAAACCTTAGAAAAGGTTTTGGATCTCAACCAGCAAATGTTATTAGAAGAACTATTAGCTATGCAAATTGTGTAGATTCTTGCTCTAATGATGGAGGCGGTGGTGGAAATGATGACGAAGTCAGCTGTTCTGGAGTTTCTGAATGGGCTGATAATGTTAGTTACTCAGCTGGTGATCGTGTGGTATATAATGGAAGGCTTTTTGAAAGAACGGCTAATAATGATTGGAATGATCTGGGTAGTTGTAGTTCTGATAAGTGTTACGGTTTAGATCAATGGGCCAGTAACGTTTCTTATAATGACGGTGATTTAGTGATTTATCAAGGAAACTTATTTAAAAGAGAAAATAACGACTGGACTAGTTTAGGGTCGTGCGATAATCAAAATAATGATCCATGTTCAGGAATAGATCCATGGAGAGAAAATACTAACTACGGACCAGGAGATAAAGTAATATACAACGGTAAGGCTTTTGAATGGAATGGTGCTGAATGGATTGAGTTAGCAACTTGTACATCACAACCAGGAGCCATGTTACCTAATATACAATCATCAAAAGATAAAGTGTTAGATGTAGAAATCTATCCAAATCCTGTAAAAGAGTCTCTTAATTTTAAAGTGATTAATATCAAAAGTAAAAACACGCAAGTAACACTATTGAATATTCTTGGAAAAGTAGTTTTATCAAAAAAGCTAGATAAAATTTCTCCAGCAGGTACAGTTAGTAATGCTCTTAATGTAAACTCAATTTCAAAAGGATTTTATCTGCTAAAAATTAGCAACGGAGATAAAACAGTAACCAAAAAGGTTAAAAAGCAATAATAAACCCCCGAAATTTATTTTAAAATGAAAAACAAATTATCATGGTTAGGTCTTAAAACATCATTGGCAGCCTTAGCGTTGTTTATGAGTGTATCTGAGCTAAAAGCACAGGAGTTATATGAACTAACTCAAAAAGAAAATCTAAAAGTTAAAAAGTTAGAACGATTAGGAGAGAAGTATTACCAAACACATAGCAAAGGTAAAGGAAGTGGGTATAAGTTATTCATGAGAAACTTATACTGGGCAAAACGTAATCAGGATGAAAATGGACGTGTAATTAGCGACCGTCAAGTAGTAGATGAACGTGCAAAATTTGAAAAAAAGTTTAACAAAATTTCTGAATCTAAAGAAGCCCAAAGGTTTTCTGGTTGGGAAGAATTAGGTCCTTTTAACTGGACAAGAACCAGAAGTTGGTCTCCTGGTTTAGGAAGAGTTGTGTCTATTGCTGTTGAACCAAGAAATCAAAGTTTAATTTATGTAGGTTCTCCTGGTGGAGGAATATGGAAATCTACCAATGCAGGTAGTTCTTGGACTCCTTTAGGCGATAATATGACCAACATGTCTGTATGGGCAATTGCTATAGATCCTACCGATACCAATACTGTTTATTTAGGAAATTCAGCAGGTCAAATTATGAAATCAACCAACGGAGGTACTTCCTGGTCGGAAATTTACCGAGTTAGTGGTACTCCAAGAAGAATTTTGATTCATCCAAACGGGAATACAATTTTTATAGGTACATCAAGAGCACTTTATAGATCCACCAATAAAGGAAGTAGCTTTTCATCTGTATTAAATGATACCGCAGAAGATATAGAGTTTAAACCAGGAAACGTAAATGTAGTTTATGCATGCGGAAATAGTTTTTACAAATCAACAAATGGTGGAGCTTCATTTGGAAGAGTAACGAGTGGTTTAAGCAGAACAGAACGCATGAAAATGGCAGTAACACAAGCTGATCCAAGTATGGTGTATCTGGTACAAAAAAGAGGAAGTAGCTTTGGTTATGTTTATAGGTCTACAAATAGCGGATCTAGTTTCTCAACCAGATCTAGTTATCAAACTGTATCAACAAACGATGTGTATTTTACACAAGCGTCTAGAGATATGGCTATTACCGTTTCGAATACCAATGAAAATGAAGTTCATGTAGGAGGTATGGATTATTCTAGATCATTAGACGGTGGTGTTTCTTTTACAAAGTTAGCTTCATGGAGTTCTCCTGGAGATAGATCTTATGTTCATGCAGATATTGAAGTAATGCAGTATATAAACGGAGTGATTTATGTAGGTAGCGATGGAGGAATTTTTAGAAGCTCCGATCGTGGTAATAACATGAAAGATTTAACTCAAGGCGGTTTAGCTATTCGACAATATTATAGAATAGGAAACTCTGCAACAGATGCAAATATGATAGTTGGTGGAGCTCAAGATAACGGTACAAATATCATGAGAGGTTCTAGTAGGCAATTTGTAGAATGGTTGGGAGCTGATGGAATGGAATGTTTTATTGATCATACTAATCGAAATGTTGTTTATGGTACGGTTCAGTTTGGAAGTTTATACAAAAGTACCGACGGAGGAAACAGTATTGGTAATATTAGCAAACCAGGAAACTTTAGTGGTGAATGGGTAACCCCATTTATGATGGACCCAATTGATAATAGAAAAATATATGTGGGTTATAGCGATTTATACCGAAGTAATAATGGAGGTAGTAGTGGTAGCTGGACAAATATTACATCAAGAATAAATCTTGGAGGTAATTTAGATGAAATGGCAATTGCAAAATCTAACAATAACTATATCTATATTGCTCAAGGAGGAAGAGTTTGGAGAACTAAAAACGGACAAAATAGTAGTCCAAGTTGGACAGAAGTTAGCAATTTTAGTGGTGATGTAAACTTTATAGCTGTTGATCCAAACAATCCTGAAAGAGTTGCTATTGCAGCTACTGGTTCTAGAGTATATGTGTCTACCAATGCAGGTGATAGTTGGACTAATATAAGAGGTAACTTACCAAATATAGCAGCACAGTGTTTGGTTTTTGATGATACAAGTAAAAACGGATTATACGTTGGGATGCAATCTGGTGTGTATTACACAAATGATAATCTAAGTAATTGGGTTTCTTTTTCTAAAAACCTTCCAGGTGTTCAGACAACTGATTTAGAAATTCATTACGGAATTAGAAAATTACGTTTAGCAACCTACGGAAGGGGTATTTGGGAATCTGATTTGTATAATGAAGATGATTCGGATTCTGATATTGCTTTGGCAGCTCCAAGTAACCTTACAGGAACTGTAAATAATAAGAGTGTAAATTTAACTTGGCAAGATAACTCTACCAATGAATCTGGTTTTACCATTCAAAGAAATGATGGACAAGGTTTTTCAAGAATTAGCTACGTAAATAACGTGTCAAGTTTTACAGATGAAAACTTAGCAAACGGAACTTACAAATATAGAGTTAGAGCTTACGATAGTACTGATTATTCTGATTTTTCAAATAGTATAGAAATAACCATTTCAGATGAAGATTCAGGTCCAGATATTATAGAGGATTGTGCTGGCTGTGTGGTATATGATACCAATAGTGAAGAAACTACAAACGCTGATCATTCGAAAGAAAAAGCAGTAGATGGAGATCCAAACACCTATTGGCATTCTAATTGGTATGATGATAATACTTCACATCCTCATTTTATTGCAATTGATTTAGGACAAGAAAAGGAGTTGGTAGGTTTTTCGTACCAGGGGCGTCAGTCTGGAACTACAGGTATGGTGAAAGATTATATTTTATTTGGATGGGACGGAAGTAATTGGAAACAGTTATCTACAGGAGCATTTCAAAAGTCTACGTTAAAACAGTCTGCAGATTTTGAAAAATTTAAGACAAGATATTTGTATTTCAGAGCTCTATCTGAAGTAGATGGTAAAAGATGGGCTTCTGTAGCAGAGTTCTCAGTAAAATATATTAATACACCAGCAACAAGCATTAGTCAAGAGCCTTTAAGTGAACCAATAAGTTCAGTAACTCCTGAAGTAGACTTGCAAGATTTTGAAGGTGTAAAGGTGTATCCAATTCCATTTAAAGATAAGTTATTTGTAAAAGGGAACTTAACTAAAAAAGAAATTAAATCAGTGAAGTTAATAGGTGTTAACGGTAAACA
Organism: Tenacibaculum geojense; assembly: GCF_042676005.1. NCBI lineage: Bacteria > Pseudomonadati > Bacteroidota > Flavobacteriia > Flavobacteriales > Flavobacteriaceae > Tenacibaculum > Tenacibaculum geojense. The sequence continues at coordinate 64,288 of NZ_JBHTJR010000023.1, forward strand.
ATTACCTATTAAAAAATCATATGATGGTAATACGTTACAAATAGATGTAAATACTGTTAATACGGGATTTTATATTCTAAGAATGAAAAACCAGAACAATGTAAAATCATTTAAAGTACTTAAAAAGTAAAAAGAAAAAGCTCCGATAATTACATCGGAGCTTTTTTGTTTTTTGTTTCTTATAATTAGTCTCTACTAGCCATTAAACGTAAAACCCAATAAGCTAACATTGCTAAAGAACCTAAAGCAGCAACTAAATAAGTTCTTGCGGCCCATTTTAAAGCATCTTTTGAACCGGCTAACTCTTCTCTGGTTACAATATGTTTGTTTTCTAACCAAGCAAGTGCTCTGTTACTAGCGTCATATTCAACAGGAAGCGTAATAAAGCTAAATAAAGTTGCTATTGCCATTAAAGCAACTCCAGCGGCTAATACCCAAAATCCCATGCTAGAAGCAGCTCCTAACACTAAACCACCTATAATTAAAAATTGAGAAAATTTAGATGATATATTTACCATTGGCACTAAGTTCGATCTCATCTCTAACCATTTGTAAGCTTGTGCATGTTGAACAGCATGTCCTACTTCATGAGCTGCAACTGCTGCAGCAGCAGCATTTCTTTTGTTGTAAACCCCTTCACTTAAATTTACAGTTTTGCTTTGTGGGTTATAATGATCAGTTAACATACCTGGAGTAGATATTACTTTAACATCATAAATACCATTATCTGCCAGCATTTTTTCTGCAATTTCGGCACCACTCATACCGTTTCGTAAATGTACTTTAGAGTACTTTTTAAATTTTCTTTTTAAAGTATTGCTAACAAGCCAGCTAAATAATGAGATAACTCCAATTATTATATAATACTCCATACCAATTCCCATAATCTTTATTGTTTTAAGTTTTGTGTCAATTTTGTTTGATAAATTTACAACATAAATTATTCCAAAAACAAACAGCAAAAAAATATTGTCAAAATGACAAATAAACCAAAAATATTACTGGTATATACGGGAGGAACAATTGGTATGGTAAAAGACTATAAAACCAATGCTTTAAGAGCATTTGATTTTAGTCAAATTCAAAATAAAATCCCTGAATTACAACAATTAAACTGTGAAATTTCAACAATTTCTTTTGAAGAACCTATAGATTCATCAAACATGAATACAAGCTATTATGTTAAAATAGCACAAATAATAGCCGATAATTATAATGATTTTGATGGTTTTGTAGTATTAACAGGTTCAGATACGATGTCTTATGTGTCATCAGCAATTAGTTTTATGTTTGAAAACCTTCAGAAACCAGTCATTTTTACAGGTTCACAGCTACCAATTGGAGATTTAAGAACAGATGCTAAAGAAAATCTAATTACTTCCATACAAATTGCTTCTATACGAAATGATGAGGAACCAATGGTTAAAGAAGTTTGTTTATATTTTGAATATAAATTATATCGAGCAAATAGAACAACCAAAATTAATGCTGAGCAATTTGAAGCATTTACATCTATGAATTATCCTCCTTTAGCAGAAAGTGGTGTGCATTTAACGTTTAATAAACATTTACTTTATGAACCGGTTGATTCTCGACAAAAAATTATTTTCAGAAAAAAGCTAATTGAAGATGTAGTGGTACTTAAATTATTTCCGGGAATAACAAAAAATGTTGTGCAAACCATACTAAATATCCCAAATTTGAAAGGAGTTATTCTAGAAACCTATGGTGCAGGGAATGCTCCTACAGAAACATGGTTTATAAATTTACTAGAACAAACAATAAAAAAAGGAATTCATATTGTAAATGTTACACAGTGCGCAGGTGGTAGTGTGTTGCTTGGTTTATATGAAACCAGTTCAGATTTGCAACGAATAGGTATTATAAATGGTAAAGATATTACTACAGAAACAGCCATTGTAAAAATGATGTATTTGTTGGGGGAAAATTTAACAGATGAAGCCTTTAAACATTATTTTGAGACTCCTTTAAGAGGTGAAATGTCTACCTAAATTTGAAAACAAACAACCACATATGTTAAAATTGATGGTAAAAAAGTGTTAAAAGTTTAAAAAACAAAAAAAAACTATAATTAGCTTTAGTTTTTTTTTATCAAACCAACAATTTTTCGTTATTTGGCGGTCTGTAATCTGGGGAGGTTTCTTTAATATTCTATTTTTATAGGCCTTTATGGGATATCTTCTTGTGAATTGCAATTAAAAAATTTGTATTTTTAACCCGTTAACTATTTAAAATTAATTATAACAAAGATGAAAAAAGTAGTAAATATCCTAACTATTGCAGGATTTATGTTCTTTGGAGCTATTCAATCAACTTTCGCTCAGGATGCTGGAGCTGAAAAGACTTTCCACCAAGAGTTAAAGCAACGTTTTATTGAAGGAGATCCAGGATTTATGGGAGTTGTATTAGTTGCCTTAATTTTAGGTTTAGCTATTGCAATCGAGAGAATTATCTATTTAAATATGGCTACAACTAACACTAAAAAATTAGTTGCTAGTGTAGATGACGCTCTTAGCTCTGGAGGTGTAGAAGCAGCTAAAGAAGTTTGTAGAAATACAAAAGGACCTGTTGCATCTATCTTTTACCAAGGATTAGAAAGAGCTGACGAAGGTTTAGACGCAGCTGAAAAAGCAGTAGTTGGATATGGAGGTGTACAAATGGGATTATTAGAGAAAAACATTTCTTGGATTTCATTATTTATCGCCTTAGCTCCGATGTTAGGATTCATGGGTACAGTAATTGGTATGATTTCTGCATTCGATTCTATCGCAGTTGCTAACGATATTTCTCCAGCAGTAGTAGCAGGTGGTATTAAACAAGCACTTTTAACTACAGTATTTGGATTAATCGTAGCAATTATCTTACAAATTTTCTATAACTATATCATTTCTAAAGTAGATAGTATCGTAAACAGTATGGAAGATGCGTCTATCTCTTTAATTGATTTGTTAGCTAAGTATAAAAAATAAGAAAACAATATGAGTAATAAAGTATTAACCATATTTGTAGCTGTAATTTCTGTAATAGGAGCCATCTTATTCGGAAGAGTTGTAGCTATAGATACAGAACAAGCAGCTGAATTGTCTGCTGCCGTTTCACCATTAATTACCTTCTCAATTGTTTTATTTGGGCTTTCAGTAGCTGCTGCTTTAATTGCATCTTTATTAGGCGTTTTTAAAAACCCAGATGCTTTAAAGAAAACATTATTAGGTCTTGTTGGTTTAGTTGTGGTATTATTAGTATCATACCTAATGGCAGATTCAAGTGAAGTTGTTGATGCGGAACAAAAAGTTATTGCTGCTGCTAACAGTGCAGTAACTAAGTTAACAAGTGCAGGTATTTGGGCTAGTATCGTTTTATTAGCTATTGCAGGTGCTTTCTTTGTATTCGATTTAGTAAAAGGATTAGTAAAATAATAAATTATGGCAAGAAGAGAAAACCCAGAAATTAATGCAGGTTCTATGGCAGATATTGCCTTCTTGCTACTTATCTTTTTCCTTGTAACAACAACTATGGACGTAGATTCAGGTATCTCTAAAAAGTTAGCTGAAAAATTACCTCCAAACATTACACCACCTAAAATTAAAGAGAAAAATATCTTTCAAATAAGTATTAACAAAAACAACCAGTTATTTGTTGATGGAGAGGTTATGGATCTTAAAGATTTAAGAGAAGCTGCTGTTAAGTTTATTGACAATGGTGGAGGTGTAGGAAACCCAGTAGACGGTCAAGAAGAAGGTAAACCTTGTGATTACTGTGGTGGTGAAAGAAATCCTGAGTCATCAGATCACCCAAACAAAGCGATTATTTCTGTAGAAAGTGATAGAGCAACTGAGTATGGTACTTATGTAACTGTACAAGATGAATTATTAGCTGCCTACACTGAATTAAGAAATAAATTATCACAAAAGCGTTACAATATGTCTTTTACAGAGTTAGAAGAACGTTTTAAAGAAACTGCTCGTAAAGATGAAGCGCTAAGAAAGAAGGTTGAAGATATCAAAACCAGTTATCCTCAAATTATTACAGATTTAGATCCAACGGATGCTAATTAATAACATTTAAAACATTTAATTATGTCTAAGTTTAAAAAGAAGAAAAAAGGATTGCCAGCTGTATCAACTGCATCGTTACCAGACATCGTTTTTATGTTATTATTCTTCTTCATGGTAACAACTACTATGAGAGAAACTGACTTATTAATTGATAGCCCACGTTTACCAAGCGCAACTGAGGTTAAAAAGTTAGAGCATAAAAGTTTAGTAAGTACTATTTACGTTGGTAAAGCTAAAGACAAAGACAAATATGGTGCTAGTTTTAATAGAATTCAGTTAAATGATAAAATCGCTACTCCAGATGATGTTCCATCATTTATTATGAGTGAGCGTGAAAAAGTATCAGAATCTGATATTCCTTTTATGACAACTTCTATCAAAGCAGATAAAGAATCGAATGTTGGTACTTTAACTGATATTAGATTAAAATTAAGAGAAGTTAATGCTCTTAAATTAAGTTTATCTACTCAAAAGGGAAGTAGCATTAAAAAGTAATTATTTTTAATAATAGTAAAGAAGAGCAATCATTATGGTTGCTCTTTTTTATTTATGTATTTTTGAGTTAATTCATATATCAAATGCAAAAACTATTCATTTTTATTTGCTTCATTTTTATCGCTAATGTTTCTGCTCAAATTGATTCGTTACGCATTGGAGATCGTTATTTGGAAGATCAATTATATGCAAATATTACCTATAATGTGTTATTAGATCGACCTTTTGGCGAAGAGAATAGAGGTTTTTCTTATGGTTTATCAGCTGGATACGTTAGAGATATTCCTTTTAATAAATCGGGTAATTTTGCTATGGGAATTGGAGTAGGGTATAACTATGATGTTTTTACGCATAGTTTACAAGTTGTTAATACTAATGAAGTAACTTATAATACTGGAGTTACAGCTAACAAAATTTATTTACATAATATTGAGTTTCCTATTCAATTTAGATGGAGAACTTCTGATGCAGTTACGTATTCGTTTTGGAGAATTTATACAGGAGTTCGTTTGAGTTATAACCTTCGAAATAGTTTTTCTTATGAACTTAATGATGTTAAATATGAATTTAAAAACATTAATGCTTACAATAATTTTCAATATGGATTAGAATTAAATGCAGGTTATGGTGCTTTTAACTTTTTTGTGTATTACGGTTTACAAACTATGTTTAAAGATGTAAATATTGATGGAGTACATGTAAACACTAAAATTACCAAGTTTGGTATTTCTTTCTTCTTATTATAGAATATAATTTATAGCTATTTGGCTTATAATACCCAATATAAAGCCAGCACAAACCTCATTTAAGGTGTGAGCCTTTAAACTTAACCTAGAAGCTCCTAAAACGCCTGAAAGTACAATTAAAATGTAAATTACAGGCCAAATATTTATTTGATATTGTATCTGAAACATTAAAAAGAAACCAACAGCACTTCCAATAGATAATAAATGTAGACTTGTTTTAAAATTTAAAAGAAATATTATAAATACTATAATTAAAGCCATTACTATTCCAAGAAACAAATAGCTAAGGTCTCTAAAATATCCTATTTTGTAGAAAAAATTACCTAACAAAAGAAATAATGATACCATAAAAAACAAAGGAATCTTTCTTTCTTTTATCGAAAATACTTCGAATGAATTAATTTGTCCTAATGATTTTAAAACAATCAATAATAAAATAGGTAGTATGTATGTGGTTATAAAAATAATACCAAGTAACGTGTATAATTTACTCGTTTCAAAATTATAAGGTACTAAAAAGTAATATAGTAAAACACCCACAGTAGGCATAACTACAGGATGTAATATAGATGATATGAATTTATCCCAACGCAAATTATATTTCTTTTCTTAATCGTGCAACTGGAATATCTAATTGCTCTCTGTATTTAGCAACAGTTCTTCTTGCAATAGGATATCCTTTTTCTTTCAATATTTTAGATAACTTTTCGTCTGTTAATGGTTTTCTTTTATCTTCTTCACTAACCACTGTTTCTAAAATCTTTTTAATCTCTCTTGTAGATACATCCTCTCCTTGATCATTTTTCATAGATTCTGAGAAGAACTCTTTAATTAATTTAGTTCCATAAGGTGTTGATACGTATTTACTATTTGCAACTCTAGAAACTGTAGATACATCCATGTTAATTTCATCAGCAATATCTTTTAAAATCATTGGTTTTAGCTTACGTTCATCCCCGGTTAAAAAATACTCTTTTTGATGATGCATAATAGCATTCATGGTAATAAGTAAGGTTTGTTGACGCTGTTTTATAGCATCAATAAACCATTTAGCAGCATCCAATTTTTGCTTGATAAACAAAACAGCATCTTTTTGTGATTTACTTTTTTCTTTAGAGTCTTGGTAACCTTTTAACATGTTATTATACTCTTTAGAAACATGTAATTCTGGAGCGTTTCTAGCGTTTAATGTTAACTCTAATTCACCTTCAATTATTCTTATAGAAAAATCAGGTACAATTTGTTCTACTATCTTATTGTTTCCAGCATATGAACTCCCAGGTTTCGGATTGAGTTTACTGATTTCTGAAATTACATCTTTTAATTTATCTTCTGATATATCAAATTTTTCTAATAATCTTTTGTAATGTTTTTTTACAAAATGATCAAATGCATTTTCTAAAATAGTAATAGCAAGTTCAGTTGTTTCTTTATGATTTTTAGCATTTAATTGAATAATTAAACACTCTTTTAAATCACGAGCACCTACACCAGTTGGATCTAATTGCTGAACAACATTTTTTAATACTTTTTCTACTTTATCTTCAGTAGTGAATATATTTTGAGTGAATGCTAAATCGTCTACTAAATCAATCACTTCACGTCTTATATATCCGCTATCATCAATACTACCAACTAAAAACTCAGCAATAGCTTTCTCTTCCTCGTCAATTCTAAAGGTGTTTAATTGGTTAAGTAAAGATTGATGAAAGGTAGTTCCAGCTGCATATGGAACTTGTTTGTCATCATCATCAGCCGCATAATTGTTACTTTGGGTTTTATAGCTAGGATATTCATCATCGCTTAAATACTCATCAATATTGATATCTTCAGCGTCAATTTTTTCATTTCCGCTATCATCGTAATCGGTATCATTTGTCAAAGTATCTTCAAAATTATCACTTTCTTCTTTGCCAGTATCTAATGCTGGATTTTCTTCAATTTCTTGCTTTAATCGTTCTTCAAAAGCTTGCGTAGGTAATTGAATTAACTTCATCAACTGAATTTGTTGAGGAGATAATTTTTGAAGTAATTTTTGATGTAAGCTTTGTTTTAGCATATATGTTAACTATAAATAGATAGTACAATTTAATGAATGTAAACAAAAATAGTGATAATAGCTTAAAAAAATAAATCGCCACTCTACAAAGAATGACGATTTGTATTTTAATATGTATGAATTTTAAAATTCTGCATTTTGTGGGGTTCTTGGGAAAGGGATTACGTCTCTAATATTACCCATTCCTGTAGTGAATAAAACTAAACGTTCAAAACCTAAACCAAAACCAGAGTGAACTGCTGTTCCAAATTTACGAGTATCTAAATACCACCATAATTCTTCTTCTTCAATACCTAAGGCTTCCATTTTTTCTTTTAAAACATCTAAACGTTCTTCACGTTGAGATCCTCCAACCATTTCTCCAATTCCAGGGAATAAAACATCCATGGCTCTTACAGTTTTGCCATCTTCATTTAAACGCATGTAGAATGCTTTAATACTTGCTGGGTAATCAAATAAAATTACTGGACATTTAAAATGCTTTTCTACTAAATAACGTTCGTGCTCAGATTGTAAGTCTGCTCCCCATTCATCAATTAAATACTGGAATTTTTTCTTTTTATTAGGTTTACAGTTTCTTAAAATTTCAATAGCTTCTGTATAAGAAACACGTTTAAAATTATTTTCAACTACAAAGTTCAAACGTTCTAACAAGCCCATTTCACTTCGTTCTGCTTGTGGTTTTTTCTTTTCTTCTTGCGCTAAACGACTATCTAAGAACTCTAAGTCATCTTTACAATTGTCTAAAACATACTGTAAAACATATTTTATAAAATCTTCTGATAAATCCATATTTGCATCTAAGTCGTTAAATGCAACCTCTGGTTCAATCATCCAAAACTCAGCCAAATGACGCGTAGTATTTGAGTTTTCCGCTCTAAAAGTTGGTCCAAATGTATATACTTTACCTAGTCCCATAGCAAAAGTTTCTGCTTCTAATTGACCAGATACCGTTAAGTTGGTTTGTTTACCAAAAAAATCTTGTGAGTAATCAATTTCTCCTTCTTCATTTAAAGGAGCTTTGTTAGCCTCAAAATTGGTTACTCTAAACATTTCTCCTGCACCTTCAGCATCTGAACCAGTAATTATAGGAGTGTTTACGTAGTAAAAACCATTTTGTTGAAAATATTGGTGGACAGCAAATGATAAAGCAGAACGAACACGCATTACGGCACCAAATGTATTGGTTCTTACACGTAAATGTGCATTTTCACGTAAAAACTCGAAGCTATGTTTTTTGGGTTGAATAGGGTATTCTTCTGGGTTAGAGTCTCCTAATATCTCCAAATCGGTTACTTGAATTTCAACAGACTGCCCTTTTCCTTGACTTTCAGCTAAGGTTCCTTTAATAGCAACTGCCGCACCAGTGGTAATCCTTTTTAATAAAGCTTCCTCTGTATTCTCAAAATCAACCACACATTGAATGTTATGAATGGTAGAACCGTCATTTAATGCAATAAAACGGTTACTTCTAAAAGTTCTTACCCATCCGTTAACACTTACTTCTTGTAAAAATTTATCAGATTGTAATAATTCTTTTACGCTACTTCTCTTCATTGTTTAAAAATTGAAGCACAAAGATAATTTTTTAGATATAAATGAACAATTAACTTGCATTTATCATTAGTTTTTATTTTTACTTTTGTTGCTACCAAACTACTATTATGGCTTTTATTACATATAAAGAAGTTTTTAATCAATTAAAAGCAGATTTAATTGGAAAAGATTCCTATAGAGGAGTGACGCTAACTTATGCTTGGATGGCCAATCAATTTGGACACATTGCACTAGGTTTCATGCCATCTTTTTTACTTTTTGTTTTTTTACCTCAAAACTCATATTTAAAAAAACCTTTATATGTGGCCTGTATTGTCACTACATTTTGGCTTGTTTTTGAATTGTATAACTTTTTAGGACCATTATTAATTAATAGGATTTCTAAGTATAAAAATATTTATATACCAGTAGGAAGAAAGTATGTTTTTAAACCTAGTTGGAAAAATATTGCTTTCGATACTTTTACAGATATGTGTTTTTTTGCAGTTGGTGCTTTTAGTTTTGCCTTATTAAAAGAAGGAAGTAATACATCAATAATAATATTAATTGCCTTATTAGTTTATTTAACCGTAGCTTCTAGATATTGGTTTTTAGTAAAAATGTATCAACAATATGCTAATTACCCTTTTCAATTTAGATTAAGTCAATGGAATAATTTTATTACGACTACCAACCGAAAAATAGTTCGAAATTATTTAGCAGATGAGAATGAAGGTGAACATTTACTGATTTTTGGATCTCAATTAAGTGGAAAAACAAGTTTAGGAGTAGGTTTGTTAAATGAATTATCTATTAAAAAACATCGTTGTTTTTACAGTAGCGCTACTAAATTATATACCTATTTCTTTATAGAAGACAATGCCTTATTGAGTGATTGGAAAATTTGGACTTGGAAACAGGCAGATTATTTGATAATTGATGATGTAAATCCAGGAAGCCCAATTCAAGAAGAATTGATTTGTCCAGATAGATTTTTACGATTTTTAGACCCTACACAATCTGGAAATCCAGAAAATGAAAGTATAACAACAATTGCCAAAAAAAATATTATATGGGTTCTAGGAAATTGTAAAACTACCGATTATGATAAAAATGATTGGGTACAAATGTTAGTAAATATAGGTGTACATCCTGACAAAATCAGGATGATTAACCTAATTTAATTTTATAGAATGTGGTTCTTATAAGCAAAGCTTATTAAGTGAGGCAAGCTTTTTACTTGAAATCTTTTGTATAAAGGAATAATTCGTTTTTCAATAGCAGATTGACTAACCTTTAATTGGTCAGCAATTTCCTTAAATGCATAACCTTTGGCAGCCATACTTAGTGCTTCTTTTTCCTTACTTGAAATAGCAAAATGATGAAAAAGTTCTTTACTTAAGGTTTCTTCAAATTCATCTCTATCTGGCCCATAGGCACCATATTGCATTACTTCACCAAATTTTAATGAAGGTACCACTTGAGACTTTCCAATAATCTCTTCAATGATTCCATTTGTTGCTTTAAAAATACCGACTCTTGATAATAATGGAACAATAAAACCATCTTTATGAATTTTTTCTACCTCAAGTGTAAAGCTATATTTTTCATGATCTTTTTTTCTAGATTGCACAAATTTTAATCCTTTGTCATTCAGTTCGCTAGAAAAGGCCATGTGTCTTTTAGATGAACTGGTGATGATTTTAAAAAGGGTAATTTCATCATTAGCATACCCTAAAACGTCTTGCCAACCTTTTGCAAACAACATTTTATTTTCCTTAAAAGAATATACATACACCGCTTCACCTTCAAAGCTAGGTATAATAGAGTCGTAATGTTTGTAGATGTCACTGTTAACATCAGCAGGAATATCTCTTACTAATGATCTAGAATATTCACCGTATTCGTTATTTTTCATATAAATTTTTAAAACCTGCGGAAAGACGCAGTTGACTTGTTTAGGAATTCAGTATATTTTTGACATCGAAAGTAAGAAATATTCTAAATATTTCAATTAATAATTGCTATGCTTTCGGGAAAATTCTATGAAAAATTAACTATTAATTTTGCAAATCAATTGCTAACTACTATTTGATTGTTGATTAAAAGACCGGTGATGTTTGTAAACACCACCGGTTTTTATCTTTTTTATTTGTCTTCTTTTGGAGGTAAAATCTTGAAGTTTGTTTCTTTTAATACCCTTTGATTGGCTATTTTTCTTTCAAAAGATAAGAGTAGCGATGGTAATAACAGTAAGTTTGAGACCATAGCTAGTAATAACGTTACTGATACTAAACCTCCCAAAGCAATAGTTCCACCAAAATTAGAAATAGTAAATACTAAGAAACCAAAAAACAGTACGATGGATGTATAAAACATACTAACACCAGTTTCTCTAAGTGCAGAGTATACTGCGGGTTTAATTTTCCAGTTATTGGCTAATAACTCTTGGCGATATTTTGCTAAAAAGTGTATTGTATCATCAACAGAAATACCAAAAGCAATACTAAATACTAAAATAGTAGATGGTTTGATAGGAATATCAAAAAAGCCCATTAAACCTGCTGTTATTAATAATGGTAACATGTTAGGTATTAACGATATTAATATCATTTGTGGTGAACGGAACATCCAAGCCATAAAAATTGATATTAATACAATGGCTAATGATAATGATATTACTAAGTTTTTAATTAAATAATTGGTTCCTTTTAAAAACACTAATGCTTTTCCTGTCATTGAAACTTCATATCTGTCTCCAGGAAACTGTTTATTGATTACCGCTTGAAGCCTATCTTGAATAATATCCATTTTATCGGTACCAATATCTTTCATAAAGGTTGTGATTCTTGCATATCTTCCGGTACTGTCAACAAAATTATTAAGCATACCAGCATTACTATTTGAGTTTTTAGTATAAGCAAAAATGTACCCTTTCTCTTGACTTGTAGGTAATTGATAATATTTAGGGTTTCCTTTGTAATAAGCCTGCTTTGAGTATTTTACTAAGTTGGTTACGGATATTGGTTTAGATAGCTCTGGAAATGTTTCTATGGTCTCAATAAGCTTTTCCATCTTTTTTAAAGTAGAAAGCTTCATAACCCCTTTTTCTTTTTTAGTATCTATTAAAATCTCTAAAGGCATTATGCCACCAAACTCTTTTTCAAAAAACTTGATGTCTTTGTAAAAGTCCATACTTTTTGGCATATCCTCAATTAAACTTCCTGAAACTCTAATTTGGAAAAGCCCAATCATACTTAATATAATTACTATTACCGTAGTGATATATATGTAAATACGTTGTTTTTTTACCATTTTTTCCATCCAACTAACTACATTACTCATCCATTTTTTCTCAAGATGATTTAAATGCTTTTTCTCTGGAAGCGCCATGAAGCTATAAATAATTGGAATAATTAATAAGGCTAAAATGAAAATACTAATGATATTTACAGAAGCTAATATTCCAAATTCTCTAAGTAATTGACTTTTTACAAACACAAACGTAGCAAAACCTGAAGCGGTAGTAATGTTTGTCATTAAGGTAGCATTTCCAATTTTAGAGATAACTCTTTGTAATGACTTTGCTTGGTTACCGTGTTTTTTTATCTCTTGCTGATATTTATTAATTAAAAAGACAGCATTTGGTACACCAATAACTATAATCAATGGAGGGATTAATGCAGATAAAACGGTAATTTCATACCTAAATAAACCAATAAAACCAAAAGCCCAAACCACTCCAATACCTACAACTAGTAGAGTGATGAATGTAGCTCTAAATGATCTAAAAAAGAAAAAGAAAATAATAGCTGTAATTAGTAATGCGCCAAAAACAAATATTCCCATTTCATCAATAATATTCTGAGAATTAACCGTACGTATGTAAGGCATCCCCGAAATACGAACATGTAAGTTGTTTTCTTTCTCAAATTTTTCTACTGATGGAATTAAATGATTTACAATAAAATCTCTTCTTTCAATGGTATTAACGATATCTTTATTAATGTAAATAGCTGTTTGTAAAGTACCAGCATCATTGTATAGTAAGTTATTGTAAAAAGGTAGTTTATTAAAAAGTAAATCTTTTATTTCAGCAATTTCTTCCTTGGTTTGAGGATCTTTATTAAAAAGAGGTTCTACAACAAACTTGCGTTTTTTTCTGTCTGCTTTTAGCTGTTTTACATTAGAAACAGAAACCGTGAAATCTACTTGAGATAAACTGTCAAAATCTTTAACTAGTTTGTTCCAAGCATTAAACTTTTTAGGGGTAAAAATGGTACTGTCTTTTACACCAAGAATGACCAAATTACCTTCTTCACCAAAAATTTCTAAAAATTTATCATATTGTAAGTTAGCCTCATGATCTTGCGGTAATAAATTAGCTTCTGTATAAGAGAAGCGCATATATTTCATTTGGCTGACTAAAAAAGCTGTAATTAAAGCAATTACAAAAAGTACGAGATAACGATTTCTAAGAATAAATCCGGCAATTTTAGTCCAAAAAGTCATTTAAAAAAAATTTTTGCAAAGGTAGGTATATTATGGTAGATATTGTGCAAAAAAAAGAGTGTTTCAAACACTCTTTTTGATAATTTTATAAAAAATATAAATTATACTGTCATAATTTCTTTTTCTTTAACAGTGTATTTTTCGTCAATAATCTTAACGAATTTGTCTGTTAAATCTTGGATGTCTGCCTCTGCATTTTTTTTCATATCATCAGAAACATCTGTTTTTTTAATATCGTTATTAGCTTCTTTACGGGCGTTTCTAATACCAACTTTGGCATGTTCTGCTTCCGCTTTTGCTTGTTTAGCTAATTCTTTACGACGCTCTTCTGTTAAAGGTGGTACATTAATGATAATGTTTTCACCATTATTCATAGGGTTAAAACCAATATTTGCTAACATAATAGCTTTTTCTATTTCTTGTAACATGTTTTTTTCCCATGGTTGTATAGAAATAGTTCTTGCGTCTGGAGTGTTCACATTTGCTACCTGACCTAATGGTGTTTGTGAGCCGTAATAATCTACATTAATTGTAGAAAGCATGGCTGGAGATGCTTTTCCAGCTCTAATTCCTATTAGCTCTTTTTCTAAGTGCGAAATAGCATTGTTCATTGCTTCTTTGGCGCTATCTAAAATAAAATCGATTTCTTCGTTCATCGTATCTTAAGTTTAATATACTCTATAAAAATACTATAGATTTTTTATTTATTATCAACTATTGTTCCAATTTGTTCACCAGAAATTAACTTAATTAGATTTCCTTTAGTATTCATGTCAAAAACAATAATTGGTAGTTTATTTTCTTCGCTTAAAGTAAAAGCAGTCATGTCCATTACTTTTAAACCTTTTTCAATTACATCTTTAAAAGTAATTGTTTCAAATTTAATAGCATCTTTATTTTTCTCAGGATCTGCATTGTAAATACCGTCAACACGAGTTCCTTTTAATATGGCATCTGCATCTATTTCTATAGCTCTTAACACAGCTGCAGTATCAGTAGTAAAGTAAGGGTTACCAGTACCTGCTCCAAAAATTACTACTCTACCTTTTTCTAGGTGACGAATAGCTTTTCTTTTAATATAAGGCTCTGCAACTTCTTTAATTTCTAAAGCCGTTTGTAAACGTGTGTGTACACCTTCATCTTCTAATGCACTTTGTAACGCTAAACCGTTAATACAAGTTGCTAACATTCCCATATGATCTCCTTGAACACGATCCATACCATTAGCAGCTCCAGCTACACCCCTAAAAATGTTTCCACCCCCTATAACAATGGCTACTTCTACACCTTTTTCAATCACATGCTTAATTTCTTGAGCATATTCTTTAAGTCTTTTAGGGTCTATACCATATTGGCGTTCTCCCATAAGCGCTTCACCGCTTAATTTTAAAAGTATTCTTTTGTATTGCATTTTTCAGTTGAAAGTTTTGCAAATATACAAAGTATATGTTACAAAAAAAGTGATATAAAAAGAGGATTGCTTTTTCTATCATGTTTTACAATCAAATAATTATTGTCAATTTATTAAAAAGTAAACCAATTTAATACATTCAAGTTTGATCAAAAAAAAACCTCGCTGAATAAGCGAGGTCTTTTTTTATAATAAGTAATAATTACCCTAAAGTAACTCTTACGAAGTTTTTAACTTCAACATCACCAAAAGAAGCAACGTGTTCTGCAACAGTTTTCTTCTCATCTTTGATGAATTTTTGATCTAATAAACACTGCTCTTGATCTAAAGTAGTGTTGTCAGAGATGTATCTTTCAATTTTACCTGGTAAAATTTTATCCCAAATTTTTTCTGGTTTACCTTCAGCTTTTAATGCTTCTTTAGCATCTGCTTCAGCTTGCGCTAAAACTTCATCAGTTAATTGTAATCTAGATACGTATTGAGGTACGTTCTTTAAAGTTTTACCTAAACGACTTAATTCTTCGTTGTCTTTTACAATTGCAGCAATTCTAGCTTCAGTTTCGCTAGCTACGTATGCAGGATCAAAATCTTTATAAGATAATGAAGTAGCACCCATAGATGCAGCTTGCATTGCTAAGTCTTTAGTTAATACATCAGCATTGTCTACAGCTTTAGTTAATCCTACTAAAGCAGCAATTTTACCAACGTGAGTATAAGCACCAACGTAAGGAGCTTCGATTCTTTCAAATGCAGAAATATCAATTTTTTCTCCAATTACACCAGTTTGCTCAACTAATTTTTCAGCAACAGTTACACCACCAAAATCAGCAGCTAAGAACTCTTCTTTAGTTTTATAGTTAAAAGCAATATCTACAAATTGTTGAGCTAATTCTTTATAAGAATCGTTTTTAGCTACGAAATCAGTTTCACAAGCTAATACGATAGCAACACCATAAGTGTTATCTTCAGCTACTTTAGTAATTGCTACACCTTCAGATGAATCACGATCTGCTCTTTTAGCAGCAATTTTTTGACCTTTTTTACGTAAAATCTCAATAGCTTGATCAAAGTTACCCTCTGCTTCAACTAAAGCGTTTTTACAGTCCATCATTCCTGCACCTGTAGTTTCTCTTAATTTTTTAACGTCTGCAGCACTTATTGCCATTTTAAATATGTTTTAGGTTTTGATTAAATTTAAAACAAAATAAAGGTTTCAATGTAATGAAACCTTTAAATTATAATTATTAAGCTTCTTTAGCTGGAGTTTCTTTTTCAGCTTTAGCTTTTTCTTTGTCTGCTTTTCTATCAGCTAAACCTTCAGCGATAGAGTCAGTAACGTAAGATAAAACTTTGTCGATAGACTTAGAAGCATCATCGTTTGCAGGAATTACGAAATCGATTGGTCTTGGATCAGAGTTCGTGTCAACCATTGCAAAGATTGGAATGTTTAATTTTTGAGCTTCAGCTACAGCAATGTGCTCTTTCTTAACATCAATTACAAATAATGCACCTGGTAAACGAGTCATGTCAGAAATAGAACCTAAGTTTTTCTCTAACTTTTCACGTTGACGGTTAATTTGTAATTTTTCTCTCTTAGATAAAGCATCGAAAGAACCATCAGTCTTCATTCTATCAATAGAAGCCATTTTCTTTACAGCTTTACGAATAGTAACGAAGTTAGTTAACATACCACCTGGCCATCTTTCAGTAATGTAAGGCATGTTTACTGATTTTGCTTTTTCAGCAACGATATCTTTAGCTTGCTTTTTTGTAGCTACAAATAAAATTTTACGTCCAGAGTTAGCTATTTTTTGTAAAGCTGCAGTAGCTTCATCAATTTTAGCAGATGTTTTGTAAAGGTCAATAATATGAACACCGTTACGCTCTGTGTAAATGTATGGAGCCATGTTTGGATTCCACTTTCTTGTTAAGTGACCAAAGTGTACTCCACTTTCTAATAATTCTTGAATGTTTGCCATTTTTAAAAAATGTGTTTACGTTCTGTTTTCGCAATATTTCAGTAGTTATTAAGTCTGAAATATTTAGATACTAAACTGTTAATAAATAATATACTCTTATAAATAACAGTTCTAATAAACGATTAACGCTTAGAGAACTGGAATTTCTTACGTGCTTTCTTCTGACCGAATTTCTTACGTTCAACCATTCTAGGGTCACGAGTTAATAATCCTTCTGGCTTTAATACAGCTTTAGTTTCTTCATTAATAGCTACTAATGCTCTAGTAATTGCTAAACGAATAGCTTCTGCTTGACCAGTAACACCACCACCGTAAACATTTACTTTGATATCAAAAGACTCTAAGTTTTCTGTTAACATTAATGGTTGCTTAACCTTATATTGTAAAGTTGGAGTTGTAAAGTAATTGTTTAACTCTCTTTTGTTGACAGTGATGTTTCCGTTTCCTTCTGAAACATATACACGTGCAACAGCTGTTTTTCTTCTACCTATTTTGTGAACTGTTTCCATTATTTAAGATCGTTAAGGTTAATAGCTTTTGGTTTTTGAGCATCTTGTCCGTGCTCAGTACCAGCGTATACATATAAATTTCTGAATAAAGCGCTACCTAATTTGTTTTTTGGTAACATACCTTTTACTGCTTTTTCGATTAATCTTGT
The DNA here is from genome assembly GCF_042676005.1 of Tenacibaculum geojense. Lineage (NCBI taxonomy): Bacteria > Pseudomonadati > Bacteroidota > Flavobacteriia > Flavobacteriales > Flavobacteriaceae > Tenacibaculum > Tenacibaculum geojense. The sequence goes on from NZ_JBHTJR010000023.1 coordinate 81,760, forward strand.
AGGATCTTTTTCGAACATTTCTGTAGCAGTTAACGATCTTTGTCCACCTGGATAACCTGTGTGACGGATATATGATTTATCTGTCCACTTTTTTCCAGTTAGGTTAATTTTTTCTGCGTTGATAATTACAACGTTATCACCACAATCCACGTGAGGAGTGAAGTTTGGCTTGTGTTTACCTCTAATTAGTTTTGCAACTTTAGAAGCTAGACGACCTAATGTTTGCCCGTCCGCATCAACTAAAACCCACTCTTTGTTTGCAGTAGCGCTGTTAGCTGATACTGTTTTGTAACTTAATGTGTTCATAATTACACGTTTAGTTTTTGTTTATTGTTAATAAATTTACTTTTCTCTTTAAAAAGAGTGTGCAAAATTACAATTAATTATTTGATTGACAAATACTAACTCAGTTTTTGTTCTATAAAAAAAGTCGCCCATTTGGACGACTTTCATTTTATAAATAGCAAATGCTTATTCTACTTTTTGATCTAATAAATCGAAGAACTGACCTAATTTTGGTAAAATTATAATTTTTGTTCTACGGTTTTTAGCCTTGTTTGCTGGTGTGTCATTAGCTACTAATGGTAAATAGCTACTTCTTCCTGCTGCAATTAATCTGTCTGGAGCTACATTATACTTAGCTTGTAATTCACGTACAATTGCTGTAGATCTTCTTACAGATAAATCCCAGTTATCTTTTAAATTAGAGTTTGCTGAAATTGGAGTGTCATCTGTATGACCTTCAATCATAACATCCATTTCTGGTTGTCCATTTACTACAGTAGCTACTTTTTCTAAAACTTTAGAAGCTTTGTCTGTAATAGTATAGCTTCCGCTTTTAAATAATAACTTATCAGAAATAGAAATGAAAACTACAGTTTTTTCAACGTTAACCTCAATGTCTTCGTCATCAATTCCATCTTGTAATTCTTTCTTTAAATGGAAAGCAACTACCAAGTTTAATGAATCTTTTTTAGAGGCAGCTTCACGAATTTTATTAATGTATTTATCTTTCTTGCTTAATTGTGAAAGCGTTTCTTTAATGTTGTCATTAGCACCTTGCGTTAAAACAGTTAAATTTTCAACTTGTTGTAACGTGTTTTGCTTATCTTTTTGTAACTCTTGAATTCGAGTTTGTAAAGAAGCAGACTCATCTTGATATCTTTCCTTTTCAACTAAACATTTTGTTAAGTTGTTTTTTACAGCTAATAATTCTTCTTTAGTTTGATCATGTTTAGCTTGCAAAGCCTCCATCTCTTTGGTAGATGCACATGATGCAAGTAATACGATTGATGTTAATAATAAAGCTAGTTTTTTCATCATTGTTTCAATTAAATCTTTAACAAAGTTATAAAAACAATGTTACAAAAAATAAGATTAACTATTATTTAAGAAATTAATTAAATGTAATTTTGTGTTTAAAAAATTTACCTACATGAAAGCTATACTGCGTTTAATTGCTTTTATTTTTTTTGTTTTTTTATTAGGATGCAAAGAAAATGTTAAAAAAAATAGCCTTACAAAACTTCAAGGTGGTGTTTTTGGCACAACTTATTCAATTATATACAATAGTGACATTAATTATCAAAGCTCTATTGATAGTTTATTTGCAGAAGTAAATCAATCATTATCTACGTATATACCTAATTCAGATATTTCAAAAATTAATAAAGGAGATACTACTATAGTGGTAGATGATATGTTTGTTGAAGTATTTGAAAAGGCTAAAAGAATTTATATTGAAACAGATGGTTATTTTGACCCAACAATCGGAAGATTGATAAATGCTTATGGGTTTGGTTCTGGTGAAGAAAAGAAAAATTTAACTCCAGAAGAAATATCAAGTTTAATGCAAAATGTTGGGTTTGATAAAGTGACTTTAAGAGATAGAAAAGTTTTTAAAGATAGTGACAATATAGAGTTTAATGTAAATGCTTTTGCTAAAGGCTATGGTGTAGATATGGTTGGTAGATTTTTAGAATCTAAAAATATTTTTGATTATCTAGTAGAAATAGGAGGTGAGATTAGAGCAAGAGGTACCAAAAATGGAAAATTATGGAAAGTGGCTATTGAAAAACCAAATGTAGATGGAACACGTTCTATTCAGAAAGTAATTGAGTTAAATAATGAATCTATGGCTACTTCTGGAAATTACAGAAAATACAAGCTAAATGACCAAGGAAAAAAAATAGTGCATACGGTTAACCCAAAAACAGGATTGGCGCAAGAAAGTAATTTGTTAAGCGTTTCTGTACGTTTAAAAGGAGATTGTGCTGATGTAGATGCTTATGCAACCGCTTTTTTAGCAATGGGATTGGAGAGAACAAAAGAGTTTTTAAGTAAGCACCCAGAACTGAAAGTTGTGTTGTTGTTTAATAATGAAGCAAATGAGTTGGTGGAATTCACTAACTAATTTTTATAACATACGGGCAAAATTTCGCCTTTCATCAAAGCAAATCGTTCTAGTTTATCTGGAGCGATTTTTTTTGTGTAATCAATTTCGTCTACCTTAAATCCAATGCTACGAAGCTTGTCAAAATAATCACGACCATAAACTCTAACATGATCATATTGACCAAATATCTTTGCGCGTTCTTTTGCATCTGTAATAGAATAGTCTTCAAATGTTTTTTCTCTCGATAAGTCTTGTGGAATTTGAAATATACCAAATCCATTAGTTTTCATTACTCTGTATAATTCTTGCATAGCTTTAGTGTCATCAGGAATGTGTTCTAAAACATGGTTGCAAAAAATCACATCAAAAGATTCATCTTCAAAAGGTAAATCACAAATGTCTGCTTTTACATCTGCAATGGGTGATTCTATATCAGAAGTTAAATAATCAAGGTTCGGCTGTTTTCTAAAAATAGATAAGAAACATTGTTCTGGAGCAATATGTAGTACCTTGAGTGTGCTTTTTGATGAGAAGAAGCTGGTTTCGTTTTGAAGAAAAAGCCACATTAACCGATGTCTTTCCAAAGAAAGTGTTGATGGAGATAGTGCGTTTTCACGCTGCTTTCCGTATCCATAGGGTAGTAGTTTTTTAAAGGATTTACCATCTATAGGATCAGTAAAATTATCTCCTTTTAGCCACCATGCAATAATAGGTCTTACTATAAAGCTGGCTTTAATAAGTAAAGGTCTGGGTATGGTGTTAAGAATTAACTTAAATATTTTCATTCTTAAGTTGAAAGCAATAGGTTATTTGTTTGAAAAAACTACTTTTTAAAAAGGATTTACAACGCTAAAGGTTGTTGTCTGAACTCATTTTCCTCTGTACTTTCTATACCTAATGCATCATAAATGTATTGAAAGGTAGATAATAATTCAGGTTTACCATCAACAATAGCAACATCATGTTCAAAATGAGCAGAAGGCTTACCATCTAATGTAGTAATGGTCCATCCATCTTTGTGCTGACGTATTTTTTGGGTTCCCATATTAATCATAGGTTCAATAGCAACCACCATTCCTTCAACAAATTTTTTACCTCTTCCACGTCTGCCATAATTAGGCATTTCAGGGTCTTCATGCATTGTTTTTCCAAGACCGTGACCAACAAGTTCTCTTACAACACCATAACCGTGTTTTTCGCAATATTGTTGAATGGCATATCCTACATCACCAACTCTATTACCTACTTTTAGTTCTCTAATTCCTACATACAAACTTTCTTTGGTAACTTTTAAAAGTTTTTCAACTTCTGGAGTTACTTCACCTACTGCAAAGGTGTATGCATGATCACCGTAAAAACCATTTTTAATAGCTCCACAATCTATAGAAATAATATCTCCTTCTTGTAAAGGAGTATTGTTTGGGATACCATGCACAACTTGAGCATTTGGGCTCATACAAAGTGTGTTAGGGAAATCATACAAACCTAAAAAACCAGGAATTGCGTCTTGCGATCGTACAAATTCTTCAGCTAGTTTATCTAAATATAAAGGTGTAACGCCTGGTTTTACTTCTTTAGCAAGCATTCCTAGGGTTTTAGATACTACCAAAGCACTTTCGCGCATTAACTCAATTTCTTCTCTGGTTTTTTGAATTATCATTGTTTGTTTGATTTTGCTGTAAAGATACTTTTTTATTTTTGGTAAGCGTGTTTGTAGCCTTTTTCTGATACAATTTGTAACATATCATGTTCTAAGCTATTTCCGTTTACTGTATGCTCTACAAAGCGGCCAATTTCTTTTCCGTCTTTGTAGAAAATAAATGTTGGTACTCTTTTGATATTGTAACCTTTTTCAAGTCCTTGTGCTTTCTTTTTTCTATCAACTGTCACAAGCTCTAAGTTGTTGTAGTTATAGTTAACTTCGTCTAAGATTTTATAAAAATTAGGAATCTCTCGTTGGCTATCACCACACCATGTTCCCATAAAACCTTTAATGGTTACATTTTTTAAATAAGGTTTAAGTTCTGCAACGGTTTGTTTGTCGGTTTCGTAATAACCGTAATAATCATTAAACCACTCACTAGCATATGGTTCTTGTTCAAAGTCTGTTTTTGTGGCTATTCCAACTAAATTTCCTTTATCATTTTTAGTGGCTGAAATTTTTTTAGGTGAAGCACATGCAGTTAAAACAATTGTGGCTAAAATGTATATAGTTTTTTTCATGGTTTTAATTCTAAATAAGTGATTTTTGAGTCATTTCTTTGGGTTGTGCTACATTCATTAAATGAAGTATGGTTGGAGCAATATCTCCAAGAATACCATCTTTAATTTTTTTAATGTCATTATCTATTACAATGAACGGAACAGGGTTAGTAGTGTGAGCTGTATGTGGAGAGCCATCAGGATTTATCATGGTTTCACAATTTCCGTGATCAGCAATTAATAATGTAGTGTAATTGTTGTCTAGTGCAGTTGTAATAACTTCTTTTACACATGTGTCAACAGCTTCACATGCCTTTACAGCGGCTTCAAAAACACCTGTATGGCCAACCATATCTCCATTAGCAAAATTTAAGCAAACAAAGTCTATATCTCCTTTTTGCAATTCTGGTACTATAGCATCTTTAATTTCAAAAGCACTCATCTCAGGTTTTAAGTCATATGTGGCAACTTTTGGTGATGGACATAATAGTCTTTTTTCTCCTTTAAACTCTTTTTCTCTTCCTCCTGAGAAGAAAAATGTAACATGTGGGTATTTTTCTGTTTCGGCAATTCTAATTTGTTGCTTTCCAGCATTAGCTAATACTTCACCAAGGGTGTTTTCAATATTTTTATTGTCATAAATAACATTGATATTTTTAAAAGTTGCATCATAATTAGTCATTGTAACAAAGTATAATGGTAACTTTTTAATATTGTATTCTGGAAAATCTTGCTGACTTAGTGCTTGGGTTAACTGTCGACCTCGATCTGTTCTAAAGTTAAAAAGCACAATAACATCGTCTGGTTGAATGTTACCTTTTGGTTGATTATGCTCATCAACCATAATAATAGGTTTTATAAATTCGTCAGTAACATTATCATCATAACTTTTTAAAATACTTTTTGAGGCATTAGTACTTTTAATACCTTGTCCGTTAACAATAGCATTATAGGCCAAAGCAACACGTTCCCACCTATTATCTCTATCCATTGCATAATATCTACCGGTTATACTAGCTAACTCTCCAGTAGTTTTTTGCATGTGATCTTGTATTTCATTAATGAAAAAGTTTCCAGATTTAGGATCGCAATCTCTTCCGTCTGTAAAAGCATGTAGAAAAACATTAGTAGCTAATCCGTTGTTTTTTGCGGCAGATAATAATCCTTTTAAATGATTTATGTGAGAATGAATTCCTCCATTAGATACCAAACCTAAAAAATGAACATTTTTGTTATTCTTTTTAGCATAGTTAAATGCATCTATTAACGGTTTTTCGTTAGCTAAAGAGCCATCTTTGACAGCATTATTGATTTTTGCTAAGTTTTGATAAACAATTCTTCCAGCTCCAAGATTCATATGTCCAACTTCAGAATTTCCCATCTGGCCTTCGGGTAAACCAACATGTTCACCATCGGTTCTAAGAGATGCGGTAGGGAATTTATCATATAAACTGTTGATAAACGGTGTTTTTGCATTGTAAATAGCAGAAACTTTTGGGTTTTGAGTAATGCCCCAGCCGTCTAAAATCATTAAAATAACTTTCTTGTTCATAAAAATGTTTTAAAAAGTAAAAGTACAAAGTTTTTAGCTTTTGTTATTGTTTAAAAATTACTTAATAAATAAGGTGTGTTTTTTTTAAAACTGCTATTCAACGGATTAACTTTTAATTTTAACATAATAAAACTTTTTGGTATCGTTTTTGTTTGTATTTTTGCACGCCCAAAAAAAGGATTTCATCGTGTGACTTTTTTAGAATACGGTGTCTAAAATATAAATTGAAAATAAAAATGAAAGTACTAAAATTAATCGCCCCATTATTAGTTGTGTTTACTATCGCAACTTCATCTCAAAAACTTTATGCTCAAGACCTTACCAAAGAGCAAGAGAAAGAAATTAAAGCACAAGAAGAAGAGATAGATGTTAATGAAGAAGTTTTATTAACTGGTGTAAAAGGTTTAGATAGAATTAAATCTAGATTTGAAAAAGATAAAGCAAAAGGCAAATTATCTGACGAAGAAATAGCAAGAAAAGAAGGAATCATTTTAAATGTTGAGAAAAGACTAAGTGGTTTAGATGCAAAAATTAAAGCTCAGAAAGAAAAATTAAACGCTTATAAGTCTAGCTTAAATATTGCAGTAGAAGCTTCAGAAGAAGTTGAAGTATCTAACACAGAGGTTGCAAAAACTTCAACGAATTCTAATAGTGTTTCTGATATTAAAACTAGAGAACAAGAGTTACAAGCTGCTAGAGAAAAGTTAGAGCGTGAAATGAAAGAAAGCGAAGCAGCCTTTTTAAGAAAGCAACAAGAATTAAAAGAAAAAAATGAAAAGTTAGCAGCAATGCAAACTAACTTAAAAGAAGAAAAAGCTGCGGCAAAAATAGCAAGAGAAAAGCAACAAAAAATTGCTGAATATCAAGATGAGATTGCTATTAATGAAGAAATGTTAGCTACAGGAAAAGATGGTTTAGCTAAAATGAAAGAAAAATTTGAAGCAGCTAAAACTTCAGGATCTTTAACTCCAGAAGCTACGGAGAGAAGAACATCATTAATAAAAAGATTAGAAGATAAATTAGTGAAGCTTGAAAAGGAAATAAGCGATAAAAAAGAAGCTATAAAAAGCATATAATAAATAATTTGTTAACTGAACGAAAAGGCGAAACCATTGGTTTCGCCTTTTTTATTATTGATACTTTCGTATGGCTTCCTTAATTTTAGCTATTCTGTTTTCAGGGTCTGGGTGAGTACTTTGAAATTCTGGAGTTCTGTTTGGTCCAGCTGCAGCCTTTAAAATTTCCATAACATTTATTAAGTATTTGGGATTGTAACCAGACTTTACCATAAGCCTAACACCCAAATCATCACTTTCTAACTCATCTTCTCTACCATATTTCATGTTAACAGCATTGGCAATCACAGCAGCCCCTTGAGCAGTATTAGGATCGAAACCAACAGCAGCTCCAGATAATAATCCTTGTGTTAATTCTTGTTTAGCCATTCTTTCGGCAGAATGCCTTCCTATAACATGTCCTATTTCATGACCCAAAACTCCAGCTACCATATCTTCATTTAATCGACCACTTTCATCAACTAGTTGAGAAAATAAAGCGAAAGTTATAAAAATTTGTCCGCCAGGTAATGCAAAAGCGTTAATTGTTCTTTCATCTTGCAAAAGATGAAATTCAAATGGGTAACCAGATTTTTTGGCAATAGAGTTATTTACTAATTTGGTTCCTATTATATCAACTATTTGTTGATACTGTTTGTTAGGATGCAAACCACCATGTTGTTGAGCCATTTGTGGTGCAGAACTCAAGCCAATGGCTATTTCTTCTTTTGGAGAAATAGATATGTGTTGTTTTTTTCCAGTGTACGGATTTACTTCAGCGTTTGAACAATATTTAAATAAGGCAAAAAAAGCAATAGCTACACCAATTAATAACCGAATATTAAGACCACCTCTTCTCATTTTTCTTCATTTTATGTATAAAGGTAAATATACAAAATAATAGAGTTTATGATTTTATATAGGTTAAGTCAATATTAAATTCGTTAATTTTATAGCATTAATTTCTTAAAGAGATTTTTTATGGATGTTGCATTCGAATTAAATGAAGTAACTAAAAAGCTTCCTAAACATTTACACAAATTTGTTGTAAAACAACCTTATGATGAATATACGGCACAAAATCAGGCTGTATGGAGGTATGTTATGCGTATGAATGTTGATTATTTGAGTAAAGTTGCGCACGAATCTTATGTAGATGGATTAAAAAAAACAGGTATTTCTGTAGATAACATTCCTAAAATGGAAGGAATGAATAGAATATTAAAAGAAATAGGTTGGGCAGCTGTTTCTGTAGACGGTTTTATACCTCCCAACGCTTTTATGGAGTTTCAGGCATACAATGTATTGGTAATTGCTTCCGATATGAGAACTATTGATCATATAGAGTATACACCTGCTCCAGATATTATTCATGAAGCAGCTGGTCATGCACCAATTATAGCAAACCCAGAATATGCCGAATATCTTAGAAGATTTGGAGAAATAGGTGCAAAAGCAATTTCATCTGCTAAAGACTATGAAATGTATGAGGCAATTAGGTTGTTATCTATTTTAAAAGAAAACCCTAATTCTACTCAAAAAGATATTAATAAAGCTCAGGAAAAGGTAGAATATTTACAAAATAACTTAGGAGAGTTGTCAGAAATGGCTCAAATAAGAAATTTGCATTGGTGGACTGTTGAGTATGGATTGATTGGATCTGTAGAAAATCCAAAAATTTATGGTGCAGGGCTTTTATCATCTATTGGTGAGAGTAAATGGTGTATGCAAAGTGATGTAAAGAAATTACCCTACACACTTGATGCTGCAAATGTATCTTTTGATATTACCAAACCTCAACCTCAGTTATTTGTTACTCCAGATTTTGCGTATTTAAGCTTGGTGTTAGAGCAATATGCTAATACTATGGGAATTAGAAAAGGCGGATTAAGTGGAGTGAAAAAGTTAATAGATTCTAATAGTTTAGGAACCATTGAGTTGTCAACAGGTGTTCAGATTTCAGGTGTATTTACGAATGTAATAACTGATGAAAATAACAAACCTATTTATATTCAAACAACGGGTCCAACTGCTTTGGCAAATAGAGATAAAGAATTAATTGGTCATGGTATTAATTATCATAAAGAAGGTTTTGGAAGCCCAATTGGTAAGCTAAAAGGTATTAATATTCCTATTGAAAACATGAGTCCTCGCGATTTAGAAGCTTATGGTATTTACGAAGGGAAAAATGTTTGTTTAGAGTTTGAAGGTGGCGTTAAAGTAGAAGGAGAAGTAATTACAGGAACTAGAGATTTGCGCGGTAGAATTCAATTAATATCTTTTAAAAACTGTACAGTAACTTGTAATGATACACTACTTTTTCACCCAGATTGGGGTATTTATGATATGGCAGTTGGTGTAGAGGTTGTTTCTGCTTATGCTGGGCCCGCAGATGTTAGTTCGTATGAGGATTTAGGAAAGGTTTCTGAAACTAAAACCCATAAAATTAACTATTCAGCATCAGATAAAACTTTATATGATATGTATAGTAAGGTAAGAATGCTTAGAGAACAAAAAAATGTTTCAGAAGCAGCATTGCAACTAATATTTGAAGTTTTGCAAAATGAATATCCTAATGATTGGTTACTTCCGTTGGAAATTTATGAATTAAGCTTACAAAACAATTATAGTTTATCTGCACACGTTGAAAAACATATAGAAACGTTAAAGTGTAACAAAAGCTACAAAACTTTAATAGAAAATGGCTTAGCTTTGTTGCCTCAAGCGGCAAAAATATAATGCAGTTATTTAATTTATTTACAAAAAAGAAAATGGCAAACGAAATTAAAGAATATTTAGACAAAGGAGCAGTAGTTTTAGATGTAAGAACTGTAGAAGAATGGAACGAAGGTCATGGTAACGGAGCTACTTTAATAACTTTACAAACTGTACCTGCAAGGGTAGATGAAATTAAAGCATGGAATAAGCCTGTAATTGCGGTTTGTAGAAGTGGAGCAAGAAGTGAGCAAGCAACACAGTTTTTAAAGAGTCATGGAGTAGATGCTATTAATGGCGGACCATGGCAAAACGTAGCTGAGTTTACAAATTAAATTAGATTTTAAAAATTCATGAAAGGAAATGCTTTTAAAAGTGTTTCCTTTTTTTTGTGCAAGTTATCTAAAAACTTTTGGTGTTCAGGGGTTTCAGGGTTAAAAGGTTTGTGTGCAAATCCTTTTTGTAAACTATCAACCAATTTCATGGTTTCATAAGTATTATTACTAAACCAAGTAGCTGTAAACTTATCCCAAATATAATTAATGGCCGTTGTGTTTGGATGAATCATGTCTTCATTATAAAATCTGTAATCACGTAGTTCATCCATCATGATCTCATAAGAAGGAAAGTAAAATAATTGCTTTCTATTGTTAATTTGTTGATGAATAGCAGTCAGTAAATGAGCTTTGCTTTGTTGGTTTTCTATAAATCCGTCTTTGATATGTCTTACGGGTGACACTGTAAAAATAACAGAAGCCTTTGGATTTACACTTTTAATAAGAGTTATACAGTTTTCTATACTTTCGGAAATAGCTTCGACAGAAAGTAATTCTTTTAAAAACTTTTTTTGAGGAACTTTATGACAATTTGCAACAATTTTATCTGAAGCTATATGCCGATATACCCAAGCTGTTCCTAACGTTATTATTATATGAGATGCCGATATGAGCTGTTTGTGAGTTTTAATCACGGCATTGTTTAGGCTATCTAGTAAGCTATTTTTATCAATATTACTTAGGCTAGAATGTGCTTCAAAAGAATGCCAAACATTATTGTTTAAAAAAATAGCATCACTATTATATTCTTTGGTGTTTATAGAATTTAGAATTAATGTTTCAATAGCCTTAGGGTGAAATAAAATTCCAAAAGGATTTTGATAGGTTTGAAATTTAAAATACTCAAGTTTTTGGCCAATATTTTCAGAAAAGCAAGAGCCTAATAACAAAAGTTTGGCATCATAATTAATTAAATGATGTTGCTGTTTTTTTATGGGTACTTGAGTGAATAATTGCATAGTGTAAAAATAAAAAAAGTCTCTTATTTTTAAGAGACTTGATTTTTTTGTTGGTTACGGTTTATTAGAATGTAGAAGTATAACTTCCGTTTTTAGGTTGTAAATCACCAATAATAATTCTAATAAAATCAATTAAGGTCCAAATACCTAATCCACCTAAAGTTAATAACTGAACAACTCCTTGCCAAGTATACCCTAAATAAAATCTGTGAATACCAATAATACCAACAAACCAACATAATAATAAGGCAGCAATCTGGCTTTTACCAGAGTAAGCAACAGTTGCTGACGCATCGTCTTTATCAACAGAGTTTTTAGCTACTAATTCTTTGTTTTCTTTGTTTTTCTTTACAGGGAAAGACGCTTCTGCACTAGGAGTACATAATAAAAAAGCAAATAAGAAACTTAAAATTGTAATAGATTTTTTCATAGTAAATAAAAATATTAGTTTTGGATTCTGACGAAAATAAACAAATTAATGAATAAAAAGCTATTTTTTTTAGGAATTCTAAGTTTCTTAATATCAACAGTAAAGGCACAGGAGGAAAAATTTGATTATGAATTTCTAGGAGTTTTACTAATAAGTAAAACACAGCTGTATTCATATAAATTACAGTTTAATATTTATAAAGATAGTATTAAAGGGTATTCTTATACAGATCTTACAGGCCCACATGAAACCAAATCCTATATTTTTGGAACTTATGATAAAATAACAAACGATATTTTTTTTAAAGAGCAAGATGTTTTATACACAAAATCTGTAGTAGGAGAGGATGAATTTTGTTTTATTCAGTCTAACGGTAAATTAAAATTAAAGTCCAATAAAAACTCTTTTGATTCAGAATTTGAAGGTGTTTATGAAGATGGTACTTCATGTGCTTCGGGAAGAATTAAAGTTGTTGGAACTAAATTTATTGAAAAGAAAGCTAAAAAACTTTACAAAAAAGTTAAAAACAAGAAAAAAATAGATTCTGTAGTAAAAGAAAAGTTAAGGCCTGAAAGAATTTTATCTAAGTTTGGAAAAACAACAATTTCTCAGGATGAAACAATATCTCTTTTTGTAAAAAAGAATAAAGTTCAATTTGAAATATGGGACTATGGAAAAGAAGATGGGGATATAGTGGATATCTATATTAATGGAAAAAAGATTATTTCTAACTTAGAGGTTAAACGCAAAAAGAAGAATGTAGTTTTTAATTTACAAGAAGGTAAAAATGAAATTAAAGTAACTACAGTAAGTTCTGGTACTATCAAAACCAATACGGCTAAGATTAAAATTTACGATGCTACTAGGTTTTATGAGCTAACTTCTAACGTAGATAAAGGAAAATCAGCGATTATAAATGTTATTGTAAATTAAAAAAAATCCCAAACAAACATGTTTGGGATTTTTAGTTTACGATATATATTCTTTTGCTTTGTCCAGTACTTTAGGAATTCCTCCAGGGTTTTTTCCTCCGGCAGTAGCGAAAAAGTTTTGTCCACCACCACCACCATGAATGAATTTACCTAGTTCTCTTACCACTTTACCAGCATCATAACCACGTTCATTTGCCAAATCTTTAGATATGTAACAAGTTAGCATAGCTTTTTCTTTTGTTGGTGCTGTGGCAAATAAAACAAAAAGATTATCTACTTCACCACCTAATTCAAACAAAAGGTTTTTAATGCTATTAGGGTCTAAATCGACTTTAGTAGCTAAATAATTAACTCCATTAATTTCCTGAAGTTGATTTTTAAGTTCGCCTTTCATGTTTTTAGCTTTGTCTTTTAACAATTGTTCAACTTGTTTTTTCAAAGCTGTATTTTCATCTTGTAAATTACTTACAGATTTTATTAGGTCTTTAGGGTTTTTTAGTAGCTGTTTAACCTCTGTGTAGTTTTTCTCTACCTCTTCAAAATAATTACCAACAGCTACATTAGTTATGGCTTCAATTCTTCTGATTCCAGCAGCAACAGCTCCTTCAGATTTAATTTTGAAATACCAAATATCTCCTGTTTGTTGTACATGCGTACCACCACAAAGTTCCATAGATTTTCCAAACTTTATAGCTCTTACATCATCACCGTATTTTTCGCCAAATAAAGCAATTGCTCCTTCCTCTATAGCTTGTTGCATAGGAATAGCTCTTTTTTCAATTAACGGAAGGTTTTCTTTTATTCTTGCATTAACAAATGCTTCAATTTCTTCTAGTTGATCTGCTTCTACTTTAGAAAAATGTGAAAAATCAAAACGCAAATAATCAGGATTTACTAAAGATCCCTTTTGCTCAACATGTGTACCTAAAATAGTACGTAATGCTTGGTGTAAAAGATGAGTAGCAGTATGATTACTTGCAGATAAGTTTCTGTATTCTTCGTTTACAACAGCAGTAAAAGTATCCTCTATGTTTTTTGGAAGGTTTTTAGTAAAATGAATGATAACGTTATTTTCTTTCTTGGTATCTAAAACATGGATAACATCACCATTATTTGTTTCAATATAACCTTTGTCTCCAACTTGTCCTCCACCTTCTGGGTAAAAAGGTGTTTTATTGAATACTAATTGATATTGATCGCCACCTTTTTTACTAGTTACTTTTCTATATCTAGTTACCTTTATGTCTGATTTTAAAGTGTCATACCCTATAAACTCTTCTGTTGAATTATCGTCTAAAATTATCCAATCTCCAGTTTCACTTGCAGACGCAGAACGAGATCTGTTTTTTTGTTTTTCCATTTCAGATGCAAATTCATCCTCATTAACCGTATAGCCTTTTTCACGAGCTATTAATTGGGTTAAATCTAAAGGAAAACCATAAGTATCATATAATTCAAATGCTTTTTTACCAGCTATTTCTTTGTCTTTAGTTTCTTCAATTACCTTATCTAACAATAATAACCCTTGATCTAAAGTTCTTAAGAACGATGCTTCTTCTTCTTTAATTACATTATGAACTAAGGTAAATTGCTTTTTTATTTCAGGAAAAGCATCACCCATTTGATGAGATAAAGTTTCTGCTAGCTTAAAAATAAACGGATCTTTTTGATTTAAGAAGGTAAAACCATAACGAATTGCGCGGCGTAAAATTCTTCTAATAACATATCCAGCTCCATTATTGCTTGGTAATTGACCATCAGCAATTGCAAAAGCTACGGCTCTTACATGATCTGCAATTACACGAATAGCAACGTCTATTTTCTCGTTGTTTCCGTAAGCTACTCCAGAGATAGTCTCAATTTCTCGTATTAACGGCGTAAAAACATCAGTATCATAATTAGATTGTACGTTTTGTAATACCATACATAAACGTTCAAATCCCATACCTGTATCAATGTGTTTAGCAGGAAGCTCTTCTAAAGCTCCTGATGCCTTACGGTTGTACTGCATGAAAACTAAGTTCCATATTTCAACAACTTGAGGATGATCTTCATTTACTAAAGATTTACCATCAATTTTTGCTTTTTCTTCTGCCGAACGAATATCTACATGTATTTCAGAACAAGGTCCACATGGTCCTTGATCACCCATTTCCCAGAAGTTATCTTTTTTATTACCTTTTAGAATACGATCTTCAGATATGTGAGCTTTCCAAAGGTCATAAGCTTCCGTATCCATTGAAGTTCCATCTTCTTTATCACCTTCAAAAACAGTTACGTATAAAATATCTTTAGGTATTTTATATACTTCTGTTAGTAATTCCCAAGCCCAGGCAATTGCTTCTTTTTTAAAGTAATCTCCAAAACTCCAGTTTCCTAACATTTCAAACATGGTATGGTGGTAAGTATCATAACCAACTTCTTCTAGGTCGTTATGTTTACCAGAAACACGTAAACATTTTTGGCTATCGGCAATTCTAGTACTTTTAGGGGCGGCATTTCCCAAAAAATATTCTTTAAACGGAGCCATACCAGAGTTTGTAAACATTAAGGTTGGGTCGTTTTTTAACACCATTGGTGCAGAAGGCACAATTAAGTGCTGTTTAGAATTGTAAAAATCTAAAAACTTTGATCTAATTTCTTGAGATTTCATGCGTTACTCGTACTAGAATATTGTTAAAATTAATTTAATTAAAACCCTAAAAAAATAAAGTTTTAAAACATTTTGTAAATTTGTGAGTTGTTTTAGGCTATTTTTTGTTGAAAAAGCCCCCTCAAAAACCACAAAAATAGTATAATTAGTCGTATGGCAAAAGTAAAATATTATTATGACCCTGATACACTTTCTTACAGAAAAATAGAGGTAAGAAAACGTGATAAGTTTAAGAATACGGTGGTATTTACACTAGCGTTTGCATTATCTGGGTTAATAGGATTTATTGTTTTAGATCAATTTATTGTATCACCTAAAGAAAGAGCTCAAAATAGAGAGTTAGAGAATTTAAAGCTACAATATGAATTGTTAAACAAGCGTATTGAAGAAAGTTCAAATGTGTTAGCTGATCTTCAAGAGCGTGATAATTACATATACAGAACTTATTTTGAAGCAAACCCTATTCCAGATGAACAAAGAAAAGCTGGTTTTGGTGGTGTGAATAAGTATAAAAAGTTAGAAGGTTTTGATAACAGTAAAATGATTATCAATTTAACTAAAGACATAGATATTTTATCTAAACAAATTGTAGTACAGTCTAAATCTTTGGATGAAATTGTGAATTTGGCCAAAGAAAAAGAAAAAATGTTAGCTTCAATTCCCGCAATTCAACCTTTAAAAAATCAAGATTTAAAAAGAATGGCTTCTGGTTTTGGAATGCGTATGCATCCAATTTTAAAATCATGGAAAATGCATAAAGGTATGGATTTTACTGCGCCAACAGGTACACCAATTTATGCCTCTGGTAATGGTACTGTAATAAGATCTGCAAGAAGCTCTACATTCGGAAATGTAATTTATATTGATCACGGGTATGGTTATGAAACAATTTATGCTCATATGAGTAAAATGGTTGCCAAGAGAGGTCAAAAAGTTAAAAGAGGAGATTTAATAGGCTATGTTGGTAATACAGGACGATCTGCAGCTCCTCACCTTCATTATGAGGTTCATAAAAATGGGCGCCCTGTGAATCCAATTTATTACTACTACGGAGATTTATCACCAGAAGAGTTTACAGCAATGCAAAAAGCATCACAAGAACAAAGACAATCTTATGATTAATTTGTAAATTGCCATTAAAAGCTTTTATGCACATAGATTTACCGGAAAAAAATTATTACAAAATAGGAGAAGTAGCTAACGCTTTTGGTGTTAATGCTTCTCTTATTCGTTTTTGGGAGGGTGAGTTTGATATTATAAAGCCCAAAAAAAACGCCAAAGGCAATCGTCTTTTTACACCAGAGGATATTGAGAATTTTAAATTGATTTACAATTTGGTAAAAGAACGCGGTTTTACCTTAGATGGAGCAAAACAAAAGTTAAAGCAAAATCCTAATAAGGTTATTGGCAATCACGAAATAATTAGTAGATTAGAAGCGGTGAAAGCCGAATTAATCAAGATAAAAAATCAGTTATAAATTTAAAAAGAAAGATTATGAAGAAAGGTTTACTTCCTTTAATAGTTGTAGGAATTATAGTATTTGCAGTATTTAAATGGGTGGTGGAATTTAAAAATACCGCTGTAAAATTAAACGAAAATATTGCAGAATCTTGGGGAAATGTTGAAACAGCTTATCAAAGAAGAGGCGATTTAATAGGTAACTTAGTAAAAACTGTACAAGGAGCTGCTGATTTTGAAAAATCAACACTAACAGAAGTTATTAATGCAAGAGCCAAGGCTACATCAATGAATATCGATCCTTCAAAGATAACTCCAGAACAATTAGCGCAGTTTAATAAAGTACAAGGTGGTTTAAGCGGTGCATTAAAGAGTTTATTAGTAACTGTTGAGCGTTATCCTGATTTAAAAACAAATCAGAACTTCTTGAAATTACAAGACGAATTAGCGAGTACTGAAAATCAAATATTAACGGTAAGAACTCGTTTTAATGAAGCTATTAAACCTTATAATAATCACGTAAAAATCTTTCCAAATTCAATATTAGCAGGATGGTTTGGTTTTGAAGGAAAGCCATATTTTAAAGCAGAAGAAGGAGCTGAAAAAGCACCAGATGTTAATTTTGATTTTGGTTCAAAAAAATAATAATGTCTAAAGTAGAAGATTTTCTTTCAAAAGAAGAAGAGCAAAAAATTGTTGAAGCTATTAAAATGGCAGAGCTAAATACTTCAGGTGAAATTAGAGTTCATATAGAGGCATCGTGTAAAAACGATGCCTTTAAACGTACATTACAAGTGTTTGATGAGTTAAAAATGTTTGAAACTCAACAAAAAAATGCTGTGTTAATTTACATAGCTGTTGAAGATCATCAATTTGTGATTTATGGAGATGAAGGTATTAATAAAGTGGTGCCCAATAATTTTTGGGACAGCACAAAAAATACGATGCTAAGTCATTTCAAAAAAGGAAATTTTAAACAAGGAATTGTAGCAGGAATTTTAAAAGCTGGAGAAGAATTAAAAGTTCATTTTCCTTGGCATACCAACGATGTAGATGAATTGTCTAATGAAATATCAAAAGGATAAAAAAGTTTTGAAAAAAATAACTCATTTTTTAGTTGTTTTAACTACGTTATTTTTTGTTCAAATAACTTTTTCACAAGGATATAAAGTTCCTGAAAAACCCAAAGAACAATCAAGTGTTTACGACTATATAAACTTACTTTCGAATACTCAAAAAACAACTTTAGAAACAAAGTTAATTAAGTATTCTGATACTACTTCTACACAAATTGTAGTTGGAATTATTGGTTCAACAAATGGAGAAAGTATTGGGGTTTTAACTCCACGATGGGCACATAAATGGGGAATTGGTCAAGCAAAAGAAGATAACGGTGTTTTTATATTATTAGCTAAAGATGATAGAAAAATATGGATTTCTCCAGGCTACGGAGTTGAGCACAAACTAACTGCAGGAATCACAGGTGAAATTACTAGGAATTATATTATTCCGCAATTTAAAAGAGGCGATTTTTATGGCGGATTAGAAGCTGGTACAAATGCTATTTTTAAAGTTTTAAATGGCGAGTATAAAGGAAGTAGAAAAGAAACAAAAAAACCAGGTTTTAGTTTTATCATCTTTATTATAATTGTTGTCATAATATTTATTCTAATTTCTATTGGAAATAAAGGAAATAAAGGTGGAGGAAAACGAAATTACAGGCGTTCAGACTCTAGAGATATTTTAGAAACTATTATTTTAAGTAGCTCAGGTAGAGGCGGTAGTTTTGATGGTGGAAGCTTTGGAGGTTCTTCAGGAGGATTTAGCGGCGGTTTTGGCGGAGGCTTTGGTGGCGGAGGCTTCAGCGGTGGTGGAGCTGGAGGTAGTTGGTAACAATTTAATAAGTTTATTGTAAACTTTATATAACTATTTAGAAATATAAGGAAGTTAACTATGCAATTCATTAACAATCCTTATTATGTCTACCAATATAAAGAGAAGAAACTTTCTTAAAAATTCATTATTTGTTGCTGGCGGAATTGTACTTGCGCCAAATATTATTAGTTGTAGTAGTGACAACGAAGATTTTGCAATACAAATACCCCCAAACTTAATAGAAAACAATTTTAACCAAGGAGTTGCTAGTTTCGACCCAACGAACAATCAAGTTATCATCTGGACTCGTTACGAATCTTCAGCAGCTTCCGTTCAGTTAGTATGGCAGTTAGCAACAGATAGTAACTTTACAGAAGTTATAAGAGAAGGTGAGGTAACTACAGATGCTTCTCGAGATTATACCATAGCTATTGAGGTAAAAGATCTTGAAGCTGGTTTAAAACTATATTATCGTTTTGTACAAATAACGAATGAAGATGTATCTCCAATAGGGGAAACACTAACTTTTGCTGAAAATATAGCTGAAGCAAAATTAGCGGTAGCTTCTTGTGCTAATTATGCGTATGGATATTTTAACGTGTATCAAGCTATTGCTAATTCAGATGCAGATGTAGTTGTTCATTTAGGTGATTATATTTATGAATATGGTCCAGATACTTACGGCTCATTTAGAACTCCTGTTCCGGCTGGTGAAATTATATCTATGGACGATTATAGAGCACGTTACCGTCAATATAGATCAGATGATCAATTGAAAGAATTACATAGAAGAAAACCATTTATTTGTGTTTGGGATGATCATGAAATTACCAATGATGCTTATGTTGATGGTGCAGAAAATCACCAAGATAACGAAGGAGATTATGGTGTAAGAAAACAAGTAGCACTTCAAGTTTATAGCGAATATTTACCTAATACAACTAATATTGCCGATAATGCTATTATTTATAGAAACTTAAAAATAGGTAATTTAATAGATTTAATTATGCTAGATACCAGAATTATTGGTAGAGATAAACAGTTAGCATATGCAGATTATACTACTGCTCAAGGAATAAATTTTCAGGCATTTCAAACAGATTTATTAGACACTTCCAGATCTATGCTTGGGCAACAACAAAAAAATTGGTTAATGAATCAGGTGAGTGGTTCTAATGCTAATTGGCAAATTATTGGTCAACAGGTGTTAATGGGTAAAATGATGATGCCCGTAGAGTTACTAAACTTGTTAGGTTTGCTATTGAGTGAAATAGGAGCTAATGGATCTGCGTCACCAGAAACATTTGCAGCGTTTCAAAATACAATAACATCCTTAGTAGCTATAAAACTTAGAGTTGCTCAAGGTGATCCAACAGTAACTACTGAAGAATTAGCTAGAGTTAACAATGTAGCTCCATATAATTTAGATGCTTGGGATGGTTATTACATGGAAAGAGAAGAAATTTTAACGGGTTTTGAGAATAAAAATGTAGTTGTATTAGCAGGAGATACCCACAATGCTTGGTATAGTAATTTAACAACAAATTCAGGAGTTACAGTTGGCGTAGAGGTTGCAACAAGTTCTGTTTCATCACCTGGTTTAGAAAGGTATTTAGGGTTAGATAATACTGCTGAATTAGAGCAAGCTTTACAAGTATTAATTAATGACTTAGAATATTTAAATGCATCAGAAAGAGGTTATATGAAGTTAACTGTTAACGCTGGTGAAATTAAAACAGATTGGTATTATGTTGATTCTGTTACAGAAACAACTTTTAGTACTCAATTAAAAAATAGTATTACTATTTAAATTGTAATGTTGTGTTGTTTTTTGAAGCCTCTGTTTTTCAGAGGCTTTTTTTAGTAACTTTACATTTATGAAAAAGTTCGGATTGTTATTAATAGCAGCTTTCACACTAAATTGTTCACAGCATACGGTTTTTAAAAAGCGGGTAAAATTGCCTAAAAAATTAAAAGAGGTTTCTGGGAATGTTATGATTAAAGGATCTGATTTAATTTGGATGCACAATGATGGTGGAAATAAAAGTGAAATTTACGGAGTAAATACTCAAGGTAAAATAGAGAGAACTGTAAATGTAAAGGCAAAGAATAATGATTGGGAAGACATTAGCACTGATGAACAAGGGAATTTATATATAGCTGATTTTGGTAATAATAATAGTGAACGTAAAAATTTAGTAATTCTTAAAATTGCCAACAATGATATACTCACTAATGACAAAGTAGCGGTTGAGAAAATTAAATTTTCATTTGCTGAGCAGCATAAATTTCCACCCAAGAAATCTGAAAGATATTTTGATGCCGAAGCTCTAATTTATTTCAATAATTATCTCTACATTTTCACTAAAAGTAGAGTAAAAGGTGATTTCGGAAAAACAAGCCTATATAAAATACCAGCAAAAAAAGGGAATCATATAGCTACTTTTATATCATCATTTAATAATTGTAATGATTTACAGTGTTGGATAACAGGAGCCACCTTATCACCAAATAAAAATGAGGTAGCCCTTTTAACGCATAATTCTGTTTTATTATTTTCTAATTTTAAAAAGGATGATTTTTTAAATGGAACACTTAAAAAAATACCATTAAAACATACTTCTCAAAAAGAAGGAATATGTTTTAAAGATAATCAGACTCTCTACATTACAGATGAAAGAGAACATGGTAGTGGCGGTAATTTATTTGAGTTTGTTATTAAATAAATTTTAAAAGTAGTAATAACCAACCAATAACTAAAAACAAGCCACCTATTGGTGTAATTGGTCCTAAAAACTTCATTTTTTTTCCTTTAGCATCCGATATTACCAAACCATAAATACTGAATGAAAATAAAAATATACCAATAATAAAACAGTAAGCTATACTGTTTTGTGTAGTGGAAAAATAGCTTCCCACAAACAGTAAAACAAGCGCATGATACATTTGATATTTTACCCCTGTTTCAAAAGATTTTAACTGATCTGTGTTTAATACTTTTTTAAGTGCATGTGCTCCAAAAGCCCCAAAAATGACTGCTAATAAACCGTATAAGCATGCAAAAAATAATATAATTTGTTGTGACATATTTTAAAAATTAAATCCAAATCCAAAAGCTATTCTGCTTCCTTCATTACTGTTAAAAATAGATAAATTAGCAGTGAACATATCAACACCGCTTAACCAAACAGATCCACCATAATTATGATGCCATTTATCTGAATATGGTGAATATGGGCTCCAAACTTTTCCGTAATCAAACCCAGTTGTAACGCCAAACTTAACAGGGATGAATATTTTAAAGTTAGCAAGTTTATAGCGAATATCGTTAGAGTGGTAAAAACTTTCCGTGCCCGTAAATCTATTTTGTCTAAAACCACGAAGGTTACGATCACCACCAATACTAGCTGCATGATAAATTTCAAAACGGTTTTTAAAATTAACATGAGTACCTATTTCAGATGCAAAAACAATACTTCTATTAGGAATTAAATTTTGATATATAGCTAAAGACGATTGTAGATAACCAAAATATCTTGTTGAATTCTCTAAATTCATTTTAGCGCCTCCTAACAATTTAAAATTCATTCCTTTGGTAGGAAAACTATTATTGTCAACCCTATTATGATTAAAAAATAATTCTGCTCCTATAAAGTAATTTGTGTCAAAAATATTAGTGGGTTGATTATTAAAACTATTAATGTTTCTGCCAGGGGTGTCTTCTATTTCAATTGCTTCAAAAGTTGAGGTAGCTCTTATTAAACTTCCCCCTCGAAATCTTTTTAATAAAGAAGAAGAAAAGCTAACTTCTTCTTTTTTTACTCTGTAAAAATCTAAATTTATATCCCTATTATATTTTGATTCATTACCCCACCCAAAAAAGTTAAAAGAATAATTATCACTAGTAATTTTTCCTTTTAGCAACAAACTCCAATTACTTATAACCTCAGTAAATTCACCTGAATATTCAAAATCATAACCAGAGGTACTAGAATAAAAATTAGCTGTAAAGTTATGTTGGCTGCTAAACGGTAATTTTTTAAATCCATGACGTGTATATTCAATATTTGCACCTAAAAATAATCCGTCATCTGGATTACTACCAATTGTAGGGAAAACAACAGTTGTATTGTTTTGAATGTCTTTATGGTTGTAGGTGTTTTTATAGTAGCTGTTAGTTCTTAAGTCAGCAGTTTCGTTACCAACTTTGAGTGTGTTTTTCTTAGAAATGAAATCATAAATTTTTGTTTTTTTACTCCATCCGTTAACAGTAGATTCATCAGAATAAACATCGTGGTTTTGGCCGCCAATTAATCTAACTGTAATTCCTTTACTAACATTACCGCTTATGTTAAATTCATCATCTCCGTTTAAACCATACAAATGAATCTCTTTAGTTTCATGGGTTTTAAAAATTCGGTCATAAATAATGATTTCCTTTTTCTTTTTTAGTCGATATACTTGAACACTAGTTTGGTTATCATCGATTCTTTTAACTACAAATTTGTCATCTTTGTCAGTACCTATTACTTGAACAATTTTCGCTTGTTTTTTATAATATTTTTTAGCTATGTTGGCTAAATTATCTCGCCTAGATTTTAGTTTGTTGATAATATCTTGTCCGTTAACGTCAAAAATATTTTTAGGTAATTGTTTAATTGATTTTTCTATAACCTCATCGGTTAAATTTTTCTGAATAAAAGAAACTTCTGTCAGCCAATCGTTAAGTGTTAACTGATTGGTAAATTCGGCGTCAAAAAAGCGGGCGTAGTTGTTATACCATTCAATATTTTGGATATCGTTATTTAACGATTGCATGTTTCTAACAATAGGAACAAATTGTTTGAAAATAGGAATAATAATTCCGTCAAATCTAGAAAAAGGTTGATCTCTATCTCTCGGGATTGGACGATACATTGTTTTTTTATCCGCTGTTTCAAAAGAAGCCCACCTCCATTGATCTTCATGTCTATCCCAGTCGCCAATCGTCATGTCAAACAATCGCGAACGGATAACCCATTTTTGATCAATATAGTGTTTTTCATTTTTTCTAATTTTATCTAAAACATCATAGGTGCTAATGATTTTCTTAGAATTTCCAAAAGAATTAATGTCCTCTCTATTTCCGTCAGGTCTTTCTTCAAGTAAATACAAGCCACCTCCAAAGCTTTCGTTAAATTCCGCTAAAGCTGGCTGTTTAGGAACGTAGTATAATTTAGGATTAGTGTGGTATACATTTACCGCAGTTGCCATAGATGGAACAACAAAAGCGGCGTATGGATGAGACATGGTGAAAATATCTTTAACTACATCAACTAAAAAAGTACCTTTTAAAATACCTCCCATAATTCTTGAGGCATCTTTTTGCATAGATCGCAAAACATATTCTTTACCTTTTTTATTTTGTAGGCGTAAAGAATTTGTTTGGTTGCCTCCGCCTTTTCTAACAGGTTGTAGGCCACCAAATACTTTATCAAGCTCCAATACAGGAACTGTAATTTCTTCGCCGTAAATGTCTCTGTTTAATTTACCCCACATTAATTGATGAAGCTTACTTACTTTAGTTTCGGTAGAATCATAAATAGTAGTGGTAATTTGTTGTTTGTGAAGGTTGTATTCTGGAAAATTATCAAACACTTTTACTTTTTTGGGCTTGATAATTTGTTTACTGAATAACAATTGATTTTCATCTTTGTTATTTGCCGCATAATAAGCTAATACAGCAGATCCGTCATTATAAAAATGAAGCTTTGCATACCCACTGTTTCCATAAGTAAATTGAGCCCCGTAACCAATAAGAGCAGCAGATTTTTTAGACCCAGAACCACTAACTACTTGTTTAAATCCGTTTTTTTCTATGTATTGTAAATTATGCTCATGACCAGAAACAAAAACTGTTTGACTTTTAAAATCCTCTGCTATTTTTTCTATTTCTTTAACAAATTGCGCATAACTTTTGTTAAAATTATCTGTTTGAATACCAGCATGGGCTCTAATAATATTTTTTAAAGTGCCTAAAACGGGTACCGGTTTTAAATGGTCTTTTACAGAAAAACTACTTCCATGCGGACCATTAGAGTACAGTGGGTGATGTAAAGCAACAACAATGTTTTTATCCCTATTTTTTTTAAAGTAACCAGAAAGCTCTTCAAGAAAGTGTTCACGTGTTTTTATATCACAATTGTCGTTCATTTTAGGTTTACCGTCCCAATTGGTAATATACCATTCGCTATCTATTACAATTAAAACAACATGTTCGTTGATAGAAACTTTTTTCAATCCACAGCCGCCCTCTGGTAAAAAAGTGTTTTTTCCAAGCGCTTTTTCTACTAGTTTTTCTTGTCTTTTTAAGCCATCAATACCATTGTACCAATCATGATTTCCAGGAATAAAAATTGGTTTCCCTTTATATTCTTTTACAGTATTGGCTTGAAGTAAAAGTCGGTATTTAGATAGTTCGTATTTTGGATGGTTTTTAGGGTAAATACCAACTGGATATACATTATCTCCTAAAAATAAAGTGGTGCTATTTTTTGATGCACTTTTAATTTCTTTGGTGAAATAATTTAACGAAGGCAAAGTTTCACCCATATTAGCATTACCAGCATCTCCTATTAAATAAAAAGTATGTACTGGCTTTTTACTGCTAGTTACTGCATGTTTTTTTTGTGGATTACTATATTTAGCTTTATAACTCGCACATTGTATTAATGTAGTAACGATTATTAATAGAGAAAGTATTTTTATTAGTTTCATTTACTAAAATAAGTTATGTAATTAAGAGCTACAAGACAGCATAGAGCAGCCAATTTTATTTCGTGCCCATTCGGGTCTTTTTACAAACCATTTGTTATAATTGGGTTGTTCATCATATGGTTTTTTTAATAGCTCATAAAAATCATTGATTAAACTAAAATCTTTGTTGTTAGCTTTATCTATGGCTAATTGTGCCATGTAGTTACGTAATACGTATTTAGGATTTATAGTATTCATTTGTTCTTTTCTTTCTATGTCAGAAAAGCTATTATGTTTTAATAGTAATAAATACTTCTCAAACCATTGTATCCATTTTTTGATGATTTCATCATTTTTAAGGTGGTAAAAAGCATCAGTAATTTTATTAAAGGCGCTTTTTGGCGTATCATTTTCTTCAATATTTGCTAAATTTCTAAAAAATATAGTGTAATCAGTTTCTGTAAGTTGAAGTATTTTTTCGGTATCAGCAATAAAGGCTTTATTTGTAGTTTGTAAACCAAGCTTACGGTGCATCATACTTTCATATTTATGTAAGTATTCTAGTTCATAAGAATCTAATATCTCTTGTAATGAATCAGCCTTATTAACTAAAGGATATAATGCATTGGCTAGTTTATATAAATTCCATAAACCAATGTAGGGTTGGTTTCCGAATCTGTATCTTTTATTTTGAGCATCTGTAGTATTGGGAGTCCAATTATAATCAAACCCTTCTAACCAGCCGTATGGACCATAATCAATGGTTAGTCCTAGAATAGACATGTTGTCTGTATTCATAACTCCATGAACAAACCCTACACGTTGCCAGTGCACAATCATATCAATAGTTTTTTCTTTAACTTTTGAAAGAAAGTCTAAATATTTTTGAGGGCCTTTTGAAGAAATTTCAGGATAAAAATTTGAAATAGTATAATTAGCAAGTTGTTCTAAAGTTTTATGATTTTCTCTTGCAGCTAATATTTCAAAATTTCCAAACCTAATAAAGCTTGGTGCTACCCTGCAAACAATTGCTCCTTTTTCATGGGCTGCATTTCCGTTATACATTATATCTCTTAAAACCTCATCACCGTTTAAGCATAAAGAAAGAGACCTGGTTGTAGGTACACCTAAATAATGCATGGCTTCACTACATAAATGCTCTCGGACAGATGATCTTAAAACAGCTAAACCATCAGCAGAACGAGAATAAGGTGTTTCTCCAGCTCCTTTTAGCTGAAAAACCCATTGTTGATTATTGTGATTAGTTTCAAACAAATTAATAGCTCTACCATCACCTAATTGTCCGGCCCATTGCCCAAACTGATGACCTCCATAACACATAGCGTAAGGATGCGTATTAGGATAGGTTGTTTTTCCACTAAAAATATTTAAAAAATCTTCAGACAGCATATCATTTTCTGAAAACCCTAGCTTATTAGCTAAATCATTAGCAATATGAATACGTTGAGGATTAGATGGTTGTTTAGGAGTTACGTATGAAAAACAAGCATCTAAAACTTGCCTTCGATAATTATCATGAATTTTATCTGCAGGAAGTTGTTTGCTAAATGTATTGTGGATATGTAATTTCATTTATAATTAGCCGACAAATTGGTTTTAAACTTACAAAGCTTGTTGTTTGCAAGCAAAGTTTACTATTTTTACTTACTAAAGTACTTATTTATGAATACTCTTGTTGAAAAAACTGAAAATTTCGTTTTACAACTATTTTATAAAAATGCTAATGCAAAGTTAGTATATCATAATACATCTCACACTCTAAGAGTTGTAGAAAAAGCAAAAGAATTAGCTGAAGAAATACAATTAAATGAAGTTGATACTGAAAAATTACTTTTAGCAGCTTGGTTACATGATGTTGGTTATACCAAAAATACGACTAACCATGAAGAAGAAAGTGTTGCAATAGCAAAAGAATTTTTAGCCAAAGAAGGAGTAAGCTCTGAGATGATAAAAGAGATTTCATCTGCTATACTTTCAACAAAAATGGCTGTGGAAGCCGAAAATATTGTAGATAAATTATTGAATGATGCTGATTGTTCTCATTTAGGGAGTAAAAATTATCAAGAGTTTTCAGAATTATTACACAAAGAAACCGAATTACTATCAGGTGCAAAAATTTCTGACTTAGATTGGATTGCTGGAAATATTCATTTTTTGACAAACGGACATAAGTTTTATTCTGATGTTGCTATTAAAAAATGGGAAAAACAGAAGGCTAAAAACATTGCTCGGTTATTAAAAGCTGAAAAGAAAATAAAGAAAGATAAAAAGAAAGCATCTTTAAAAAAGGAAGAGCTTCAGTTAAAAAAAGAAAAGATAGAACTGCCAGAAAGAGGTATTGAAACTATGTTTAGGGTAGCGTTGCGTAACCATATTACTTTAAGTGATATAGCTGATACAAAAGCAAATATTTTACTTTCGGTAAACGCGATAATAATTTCTATGGCGTTATCAACATTGTTGCCAAAGCTAGATAATCCTTCAAATAGTTATTTAATAGTTCCATCCCTTATTTTTATTTTATTTACGGTAGCGTCAATCATATTATCTATTTTAGCAACTAAGCCTAATGTAACTAAAGGCGAGTTTACTAAAGAAGATGTAGCAAATAAGAAAGTGAATTTAATATTCTTCGGAAATTTTCACAAAATGAGTTTACCAGAGTTTGAATGGGCTATGGATGAAATGATGAAAGACAGAGATTATTTGTACGGTTCTTTAACTAAAGATTTATATTTTTTAGGGTTAGTTTTAAACAGAAAATATAATTTATTAAGAGCTACTTACGTTGTTTTTATGATTGGTATTATTGTAAGTGTATTGGCTTTTGCAATTGCCTTTTATACACAAGGTTTACATCCTGTAGAAGCTGCTCAAACAGCTTTTGCAGGTGTATAATTATTTAAACTCGCTCATTAACTCATCTAAAGTTATGGTTTTATCCTTATTACTTTGGTTGTAAATAACCTCAACTCGCAAGGCTTTTAAACCAGAAACTCCTTGTAAATCTTCTAATTCTAAAAATTCTAAGGTACCTAATTGATTTTTGGATTGTAAATATTTTATGTATTTAACATACTCTAAGGCATCTTTGTCTTGAGAATAAACAATAGCTATTTTACCCGGAACAGTAAGTCTTTCGTTGGTTCCTCTTATATGTGCTTTGTCTATTCTTTTTTTAATAATCTCATATCGAATGTTGTAAGCACCATCTACGTCAAACTTTTTTTCATCCATTCTATACTTAATAGCTAATGGATTACTATGAACTAAAATTAAGGAAGCTACACGTAATTGATGTTCCATTTCATGAGTAGCATTGAGTGCTAAATTTTCGAGATCATACATTAATTGAAGTTGCCATAGTTTTAAATTATATAAATGTAACTCGTTAAATTTTTTATTGTTTACTAAAGATTGCCCAATGTACATGTTGTATTCAACACCATCAGTTTTATAACGTTCAAAATAATGAGGAAACATTTCTTGAGCTTCTTTCTGTTTTTTGTCTATAAAGCCAGTTAGTTTGTTGTTTAAAACCGTAACACTATTTTCATAAGCTTTACGTTTTTCATAAACCACCTGTAGTTTTGGATCTAATCGATTCATATATACATCAACAAGCTTTTTTAGTTCACTATTGATATTTTGAATATGATTAAAAACTGGATATATTTCTCTTTTTAAAAAGGATAAAATATCTATTTCATCACCAGCATTTAAACCTAGTTTAACGTGAGAAAGATATTCATCTACTCGAAACATTAACTCATTATAAATAGGAAGTTTTTCTGTTTCACATGCCTGCTTTAATACAGAAATAGCTAAGTTAAGCTGAGTGGTTAAATCTTCTTGTATGGCCTGGTTTCTTGCTTCAGAAGAACCTTTAATATCTGATTGACCATAAAGAGGATATACTTCATTAAAAACAATATCTTCTACCTTAACATCTTCTTTGGTTTTAAAAAGTTGTTTTTGATAGTTCTCAGCAGCAGCTAAAAATCTCCACTTTACAGTTGGATGAATAGAAGTGTAATTTTCTTGAATTAACGCTTCAAGCGCATTGGCAAACTCTGCACTACTTCTTTCAACTGCAATTTGAAAGGCGGGAATAATATCTGTTAATTTATGTTGATTAATAGAATTTAGTTCATAAGGTCTATGAGATGCAATTTCTATTAAAACCATATCTCTTTTGTTAGATGATAAAATAGGAATGATTAAAATACTTCCTATATTTTCTTTAATTAATTGTTGATATAGTCCGTTTTTATGATTGTTTTCTCCATATTTTTCAACGCTAGAAATAGCAATGGTTTCATTGTCTAAAAAAGCTTTTTTAGCAATGTAATCACAGAAGAAATTGTTACAAACAAAATCGTCATTTTTAGGTATAATTAAACTTTCGTTCTTTTTAATAGATATATTTTCAATACTGTTTTGAGAAAAGTCGTACACAGAAAGTCCTACACGTAAATCAGGAATTTCAAAAAAGTCTTGTAATCGTTTCTCTATTCTGGTTGTAAAATCGTTTTCTGGTTTTAAAAGTTCAGATCGAATACCAGCAATACTTTCGTCCGCAGTAACATCAAATAAGTTTATGATTCCAAAACCTTTAAAAATATAGCTGTTAGGAGGGAATTTCTCTTTCCAAATAGCAATATTGTCAAAGTTGTTAAGTAATTCATGGTAATCTTGTTGTGTTATTTCTGGAGCATTTTCTGTTTTAGTAATGTCAGAAAAATCTCCATTAAAAGCAACTCTATAATGTTTAATTAAACCAGTTGAGGTGTCTGGTATGTCAAAATAAAAAGGACGTTTTAAGTCAACCTTAAATCCGTAATAAAAGTTAAGTATGAATGAACATGCTTGAATGTAAAACATGTCTTCTGGAAAATTTCTTATGCTAAATTCGTAAGAATCACCAGCATTATTTAAAATGTCTTGAAAACGTTTTGTGAATTTAAATGATTCAAAAGAAAAGGGGATACTAGCTGCTTTTATTTCATTAGTTTGTAATAATTCTGGAAATAATGGGTCTAAAAGTAGGTTTATGATGTCTTCATGTTTTTTAAGCAATGAAAAATCAGAAAAGCCATCTACTAAAAAAGGATATTTTTCAATTTCTTTTTTTATAGTTAAAGCAGAAGTATAAAAAGGATGTTGTTTGTTGTCATCCGAAGAAAATTGAACAAATAAATCATATACCTTTTTAAAACTAACGTTTAGTTGTAAAGGTAATTCGGATTTTTGCTCATTAAATAGTATTTTTTTATTCATATTTCACCCCTATACATGTTACAAAAATAACTAATTACTAGTTAAAGTCGTGTATAGAGGTGAAAACTTACAATGAAGTTCTATTAAAAGCGATAGCTTTTAATTTCGCCTTTTTTTCCTAAGCTGTCCCGTCCTAAAATAAGTTTACACCAATAAGACTTATTTTATGAATAACAGTTTACGCAAGAAAAAG
>NZ_JBHTJR010000024.1:0-1091 GCF_042676005.1 Tenacibaculum geojense
TATCACTAATTCAGGTCCAGATGTAGCTACAGGAGTTTCGGTATCGGATGTAGTTCCAAACGGATACACAGTAGGTACTATCAACGATGGAGGAGTATTAGTGGGTAATACCATTACCTGGAATGGATTAAGTATTGGAAGTACCAACGGAGTTGTAAGTGTTAGTTATGAAGCTACGGTTTTGGCACCGGGAGTTGGTGTAAGTTATACAAACAATGCATCAATTACAGGTAGTGATCAATTTGATCCAGATAGTGATCCAAGTTCAGATGCTACGGTAGATGATAATGGAGATGGTATTGCAGATGATGATGAGACCAGTATTACGCCAATAGTAGAACAAGCAGATTTAAGTATTAGTAAAGGGTTAGCCTCAGGAAGTATCACTCCAGATGTAGGGGATGTGCTGACTTATGAGTTAACCATTAATAATGCAGGTCCAAGTAATGCTACAGGAGTTTCCGTATCAGATGTTTTACCAGTAGGATTAACTTTAGGTACGGTAAACAATGCAGGAGTAGCATCAGGAAATACAGCAAGCTGGAATAATTTATTTATATCCTCAGGCAGTAGTATTACATTAACATATACGGCTACTGTAAATGCCCCAACAGGCGTAGCAGGTGAGTATGTAAATAATGCTGCGATAACAGATAGTGATCAGTTTGATCCAGATAGTGATCCAAGTTCAGATGCTACGGTAGATGATAATGGAGATGGTATTGCAGATGATGATGAGGCAAGTTTTGTTATTGTACCTAAAAGTGCAGATTTAGCCTTAACAAAGAATTATGTAGATGATAATGGAGGAAGTTTAAATGTAGGGGATGTATTAACCTTTAGTTTAGGTTTAACCAATGGAGGTGCAGATGCAGCTACAGGAGTTTCTGTATCAGATGTTTTACCAGTAGGATTTAGTATTGTACCTGGAAGTATAAGTAATTCAGGCGTTTACAATGCAGGAGCAACTACGATAAATTGGAGTGGATTAAGTGTTCCATTAGCAGGAATAACTCTAACATATCAAGTAATTGTAAATGCCCCAACAGGTGCGGCAAATGAGTATGTAAATAATGCAGCGATAACAGGCA
>NZ_JBHTJR010000025.1:0-1066 GCF_042676005.1 Tenacibaculum geojense
AGTCCTTAAACTTTTATATCCCATATAAATACTCAGAAAACCAAAAGACTGAAACTATTGCTCACAACGTTGTTGTATATGGTTTGTTGCGTGTTTTAAGCAACTAAATTAGTAAATAATTACCGACCTAGAAAGTCCTTGCGGACTTACGTAAGTAAGCTAAAACTAGCAATAAATTATATACGGTGTTAGCCATAGTATTTATTCAATTATATTTCTTAATAAATAATATGAAAGATACATAAGTCCAGTTCCAAATATCAATCCCATAATGATTTGTATAAATATTTTCTTTTCAAATCTATTTTCTAAACATGCAATTTGTGGTTTTTTAGGATTATAAAATACCGTGATTAAATCTCCTTTAATATTTTCAATTTTTTTTCCAGATTTTAATGAGTTTAAGATTTTTTCTGTGTTTTCTTTATTCATGTTTTTTTTTAGTGATTTGAATTCTTTTGAAAAAAGTGAATCAGATGCAAGAGTTTGATTGGATGAAAAATACTCGTTATTAACCTTATAAACATATGTCTTAATTTTTACATATTTTCTATGTCTATGATTTTCATCACTGAAGTCTTTATATTTGATTTCGGAACTTATTAATTTTCCACTAGTTCGTGTCCATTTCTTACTAAGTAACATTCTTAAACTTCCAATTATACCTGTTATAATTAACCATAAAGAAAAGTATATTAGTAAAGGTAATATTATACAAATAAAAATAGTTGGAATAATTCCTATTTCCCAATTTTCTAGGTTTATTTTCAAAGTTAGGATTGAATTACTGTATTAAGAAATATATATTGAAAGGTGTTTAATTCTAGTTTTAATTTTTCTAAATACTCTAATACATCAATTACTGGTTTGTTAAATAATTTATCGTGAAAATATTTAATTTCATTACCGTTTTTATTAATAATATTACTGGTGTTAAAATGTAATTCATTATAGTTTTCTAATTCAGAATATTTATTGAATAATTTTTTGTTTGATATGTATAATTTTTCTATTTCATTTTTTAATTTGTTACCTTTTACTGATAAATCTTTTCCATCAAATAACT
>NZ_JBHTJR010000026.1:0-28888 GCF_042676005.1 Tenacibaculum geojense
GTACGGTAAGTCCAACTACAGAAGGAGTTGATGGCGATTTCTACATTGATACGGATGATAATTTAATCTACGGCCCTAAATCAGGTGGCGCATGGGGATCAGGAACTAGTTTAGTTGGCGCAGCAGGAGCTGATGGAGCTGATGCAGCTTTAACGGGTATTGTAAATCCAAATGGTTCTGTAACCGGTTCACCAGGACAATTATATATAGATACTGTTACGGGTATTGTTTATAAAACTACAGATGGTACAACTTGGACTAATATTGATACGGATAATCAAGATATTTCTCTATCAGGTAATACTATCAGTATAACAAAATCTAGTTCAACAGTAGATTTAGGAGCTTCTACATTAGCTTCTGATGTTTCAACAAACACTGGTAACATAACAACAAATACTACTGATATAGCTTCATTATTAGCTCAAATTAATAGAATGAATAGTATCAGAGTATTAACAGATCCGAGTTCTAAAACTGTAATTACAGATAATGATGGAACCGTTGTTATTCAAAATACATCATTAATTACTCTAGGTTTAGGAGCAGAAGTAGAGCTTCCTTTACCAAGTGCAGCTAATGTTGGAAATAAAATCACTGTTGTTAATAGAGCCACTTTAATTGGATTGAACTTAAGTATTAGTGTGTTAGGAGGCGGGAATCTAATTAAAGGAGATGGACTTGTAGGAAGTTTATTAGGTTTAAATGTTCAAGCATTGGGCGGTAGTCAAACGGTTACCTATCAGTGTGGTTTAGATCCTGATGGTAATCATTATTGGTTTGTTGTTCATTCTGGACCTTTAAGTGTATTATAATTTTATAAAACTTAAAACTTATTACAATGAACAAATATATATTGAATACATGTATAGCTAGCTTATTTTATGCTAGCTTACATGCTCAGTTTCTTAATAAAGGAGAGTTGTACATTGCTTCTGAAACAGAAGTTAGTGTTTATGAAGATAGTTTTTTAAATTCTGATGCGTTGATTTCAAACAACGGAGATTTATTCTTATTTAAAAATGTATTAAACAACGGGTCTATTGGTTTTGATAACAATATATCTAATGGTACAATTTATTTTATAGGTGAGGAAAAACAAACAATAAGTGGAGAAGGAGAAACTAATCTATTTAATGTAGAATTTAATAATCCGTCTCAAGACTTTGCTTTTGTTTTAGAAAAGGAGTTAAATATTTACGGTACCTCATTTTTTCAAGATGGAGTTATTCTAGAAGACTTAAATGGTATTCTTACTTTTAGAAACGGTAGTAGTTATGAAGGCTATTCTGATAATAGCTATGCTAATAATAAGGCTAGAAAAATTGGTAAAAATGAATTCTTATTTCCAGTAGGTGCTTATAAAGAAGATGTTTTTGTAGCTAGACCAGCTGGTATTAGTGCACCTGACGAGGAAACTTGTCAGTTTTATGTAGCATTTAACTGGGAAAATTCTGATGTAAATTATTCAGGAGACCAGAAAGAAATAACTGTTGGTTTAGTAGATATGAACGAATATTGGGTAATTAACAGAGAAAGCGGTAGTAGTGAAGTAGCTGTTACACTAACATGGAATTCTGTTACTACGCCTGGATTTTTAGCTAATTATCCCGAAAACATTATCATAGTAAGATGGGATGGAAGTAAATGGATTGACGAAGGAGGAGAGGTAAACGAAACTGAAAATTCAATTACTGCTACAGTTAGTGAGTACGGAGTTTTTACATTAGCTCGAAAAAATTTAAATTTAGATGAGGATTCAGGAATTGATTTTGATGCCTCAGGATCTTTCTCACCTAATGATGATGGCATGAATGATGTTTTTCAGATCCCCGGTTTAGCTGAAAAATACCCAAATTTTATCATGAAAATTTACAATAGGTATGGGAATATCGTTTATGATTATTCCAATAATGGAAAAACAAACCCTATGTGGTGGGATGGAAGCGCTAACGGAAAAAGAGGAGGAGACGGAGGTAAAGTACCAACAGCTACTTATTGGTATATAGTAGATTTTAATGATGGGAAAACAAAGCCATATCAAAGTTGGGTGTATTTAAGTAAATAACATTTTATGAAAAGAAGGGAAAAATTATTGTTAAGCTTAATACTTTTAATAGTTATTAGGTTATATGCTCAACAAGACACTCAATATACTAACTATATGTACAATATGTCTTTAATAAATCCAGCTTATGCTGGTACTAAAGATGTTATGAGTTTAGGTATTACAGGAAGGTCTCAATGGGTTGGAGTAAAAGGTGCGCCACAAACAATTAGTGCATTTATAAATTCACCAATAGCTAAAAGTATGGGATTAGGAGTCTCTTTACTACATGATAAAGCTGGGCCTGTAAAGGAAACACATTTATATGCAGATTATTCATATTCATTAAAGTTTTCAGAAAATTCAAAATTAGCTTTAGGGGTTAAAGCTGGAGCAACATTTCAACAAATAGGTACCCTAGAGTTAAAGCAAGTAGATGAAAATGACCCTCAGTTTGCTCAAGATGTTAATAAAGCGCATCCTAATTTTGGTTTGGGAGTTTTTTATTATAGACCAAAGTTTTATTTCGGATTTTCAATGCCCAATGTCTTAGAGACTTTACACTTTCAAAGAGAAGGTGGTACGATAACAAAAGCATCTGAAGAAATGCATACATTTGTTACTAGTGGAATTATTTTTGACTTAAACGAACACTTTAAAATTAAACCATCTTTTTTAACAAAATATGCTAAAAATGCCCCTTTATCACTGGATATATCAGTAAATGTTTTATGGAACGATAAGTTTGAGTTTGGTATTTCTCATAGAATAGAGGATTCGTTTAGCGCGTTGTTAAATTTTAGAGTAAACAGGTCTTTAAGATTTGGATATTCATATGATCATACTTTATCTAATATTGGTGATTTTAATTCTGGATCACATGAATTAATACTGCTATTTGATTTTAAAAAAGAAGCAGGAGAGGATAAAGAACTTACTAAAGGAGATCGATTTTATTAATCAAAAAGAGGTAACTAAGTTACCTCTTTTTTTTATTTATTTGATAATGAAATTAATTTAGGATAAATAATTTTTTTATCCCATCTATATTCTATGTTATAAATACCGTTATTACTTCTTGTAAAAACAACAAATTCTCTTTGATTGTCAAGCTCAATGAATTTTTCGTTGTTAATACTAATATTTTCTCCTTTATATATTTTACACTGTTGGTTTTCTAAATCAATTAAAAACAATTCTTGTATTACCTTGTTATCAGTGAACTTAAATTTGAAATTAACGTTTACATGATTATCTTCTTTTGTATAGGAAGATGAAATATACTTTAAATGAGGCTCAATACTTTTTATAGATGGTTTAATAATTTGACTTAGTATTTCATCCTCTAAAAATACATCCTCTTCACTTATTAAAATGTTAGTATAATTAATAGTAACAGTTTTTAACTGTTCATTAATTTCAACATAAGTTACATCTGAATATAAATTAGTGTTTATATTGGTTAAAAATATTATTGAAAATAATAATGCATTTAATGGCACAGACATAGTTTGTAGTATTTAACTTATAAAGATGTAATATTTTGTTTTTTCCAGAGCATAACAGAAATAACACCCCATAAAACAGTATTAATTAATAGACCAGCAAATAATTTTACTTCTCCATTGGCTCTTGATAATTTTTCAACACCAAAAATATAATATGCCCAAAGAGAAGCGGTTATAATTTGTCCAACAAAATAGCCTATTTTACCTTTTTTTGTTAAATACTTTAAAAATAGTTTATCAATCATAGCAGTTAATTTTTTTTCAAATTTATTACATAAATTCTAAATGCAGAACTGAGTTTTTACTCAGTAATATTTTTTTTGATATTAAATTTCTCTTTTTATCATATAACCATTTTCAATTTTAGAGAACCCAACTTTAGGATAGTAGTCTATAGCACCGGGTGCGGCTAAAAGTATTAAGGTTGTATTATTACCAATTTCATTTCTTGTTCTGTTAATTAATTCTTTACCAATTCCTTCTTTCTGGAATTCTTTCTTTATGGCTAAGTCAGATAAATAACAACTGTAACAATAGTCTGTTATAGCTCTTGATATACCAACTAATTCAAACCCATTCCAAGCAGCTATAACTAAGTTAGAATTATCATACATTTTTCTAATTCTAGCTTTATCATCAGTTGGTCTTATAATTCCTGAGCTATTATAAACGTTTATGATAGCTTCAGTATTTGGAATTTTTCCTATTGTGTAAGTTATTTTTTTACTTAACATGTATAAAGCAATTTAATGGTAAAAGTAACAGTTTGATTATTAATATACTATTTCTTTTTTATAAAGCTAAATAACTACTAAATAAGTTAGGTAACTTCTTTTTTATTTTGATAAAAATTTTAATACAATTTGATTAAATAAATCTGGGTTTTCTTCAGGAAGATAATGCGTTTCGTTAGGTAAGATAGCTAGTTGAGCATCTTTTATAGCTTCAAACATTTTAACAGTATGAGTGTTTTTTATTTCATCATTATCGCCAGCTATTATAAGAGTTTTAGAGGTTATTACATTTAAATCTTTATAAGTTAATTTAGGGTAATAGGCCATTAATTTATATAAAGATAAAAACAGTTGTTTTTCTTGTTTATTACTGGACTCAATCTCTTTAATATTTCTATGTAAGGCATCAAGATCTTTTAAACCTTGTGGATTAATATTTGCTCCCATTGCAATTAATTTATCTACTTTTTCAGGGTAATTAATAGCCATTACGATTCCGATAATACCACCATCGCTCCAACCTAAAATATGAGTTTTTGATATGCCAATTTTATCTAAAAATAATTTCATATCGTTAGCTTCTAGTGTATAGGTAAGTTCAGTATTATAATCAAAAGTAGCATTTCCACGACCTCTACAATCTACTAAAATAACTTTATAATGTTTTGAAAAGTAATCAACCTGATTTATGAAAGCATTTAAAGATTGTCCGTTACCATGAATCATTAATAAAGGTTCTCCTTCGCCATAAGTTTCATAATATAGTTTTACATTGTTAACAGTAACATATTTACCATTGTTATTACCTATTATGTTGGAGGCACTAATTTTTAAAGCTTTAGTACCTTCGTACTTATCAGCTGAGTTATAACTGATGCTGTAGTTGGCAACATTTTCAATTTTGTTTTTTCTGATACCTTCATTCCAGGTATCTGTTTTGCTATCATTTTCGAAACCTGAATTTGTTATGGATAACTTTTTCCAAATGCCTTGTTTTGTTTTTACCTTAACTTCAAAAGCATCAAAATAAAAATTACCATTTCCTTGGCAAAATGCACCAAAATATAATTGATCAGCGTTACTATCTACTTTACCAGTAATTTTAAATTTTTTCCAGTTATTTGTAACAATTACGGTTTCGTTATAGGCGTCATTGGCAAAAAAACCATAGGTGTTATCAGTCTTATCAATTCTTGACCATAAAGCTGATTTACCTTTAGATGATTTATCTTTTTTTAAATAGGCAGATACTTCAAAATCATGACCTTCCCAAGATGAAATATCGATAGATTGTGAATATGATGTCCAGCTTTTTTTAATAATTTTATTTTGAGCTATTATAGTACTTATAAAGCATGCGGTTATGATTGTAAATAATTTTTTCATCTCTTTAGTCTACAAAGTATACTTTTTTAATTTTCCCATTCTCTATATGATATATTGCTATAGCTTCAACAGTTCTGTTTTTTACTGTTACCACTTCTTTATCAATAACAATATTTCCTTTAACAATTCTTTCGGTAACTTGACAGTGTAGGTTTGGTATTTTTTCAAATAGAGGTATATACTTCTTTCTCATAATATCTTTTCCTTTAAAAGATAGTTTGTTGGGAAAGGTATATATTTCAACATCATCTGCATATGGCTCTAAAAAAGCATCAATATTTCTTAAATTATAAGCATTTAGTTGTCTTTGAGCTAAGTCTCTAGGCGTGTCTTTTAATAAACTATCTGGTTTAATAACTTTTCCGTTATTAAAAACAGTATGTATTTTGGTTAAATGATCTAGATTTTCTATTGGATTTTGGTTTAATAAAATAAGATTGGCTTTTTTACCTTCAGTTACAGTACCGAGTTCATTTTCTTTATCAAAAATTTTAGCACCGTTAACCGTAGAGGATTGTATGATTTTCCAGTTACTCATTCCGCTTTCTTTCATAACTTTTAACTCTGTTAAATAAGAAGAAGCATGTAATGTTCCAATATTACCAGCGTCAGTACCACTAGCAATTAATACACCTGCATCTGATAAAATTTTAAGGTTAGCTTTACTAATAGCTTCTCTTTTTTTGATTCTTTCGATACTTTGTTTTGAGTTAGCAAAGTTTTTATACCTATTAACAGTGGCTGTATCAGATATATGTCTAAGATCTAAAAGAGATCCTAATTGATATGGATCTGCCTTTAATAATTCATGATTACTAAATGAAATTTTTTGACCAAAAGTGTTAAAATAAGCAGCGCTTACTATTAAAGATGGGCAAAGTACTGTTTTATTTTTTTTAAGTAACTGTACAAAGTCTTTTTTTACAATTTCATCTTGAACGCTATGTACTAAAAAATCTGCGCCATTTTCTACAGCTAATTGCGCAGTAATTCTTTCTGTAGCATGTACAGCAACTTTTAAATTGTTTTTATGCGCTTCATTAATTATAGCCTTAACTATTGGAAGGTTTTTTTTAGCACTTTCTTCATCACTTAAACCATCGGTACCTACTATATACCAAATTTTAATAAAGTCAGCATTATTTTTTACTTGGTCTCTAACTATTTCTACTCCTTTTTCAGGGGTAGTGGTAAGTATAAACGGTTCATCATCACCTAAGTTATTATAAACCTCTGGTTTATAAGTTGTAAGTAACGGTCCTGTCATAAATACTGTTGGAGAATAGGGTTTGTTTTTAAAATTTTTACGTTGTTTTAAAAAGTTATAGGTAGCACCCACATCAACTAACGAAGTTATTCCATTTTGGAGATAACGTCTTAGTTTTGCTTCCATATCATTTTGAGCTAGTTCAATTTCATCTTGATAGCTTTTTACTTTTTGTAAATTAATAGCGTCTGGGCGAGTATATAATCCACCATTTTGAAAAAAATGTATGTGAGAATCTACTAAACCAGGAAATAAAAATTTATTTTCTCCATTTATAACTTCTGCATTTACCGGAATTGTTATTTTATTACTTTTTTTAATTTTTGAAATAATTCCATTTTCAATTACTACAGTTTGATTGGCAATTAACTGTTCTTTTTCAACATCAGCAATAGTTACATTAGTAATGTATGTTTGGCTATAAATTGTAAAATAAGAAGATAAAAATAAGAGTAGTGTTAACGTTTTTTTTAGCATTTTTTGTTGATATTTAATTTAAGTTTAACCTTGTTAATTAGATGTACAACTAATTAACAGATGTTAAATATACATATAATACAATGTTTGTGTTACTTTTAAGATAAAACATATTGTATAAAAATGACGACCTCTTTAAATCGTCATTTTTAAACTTAAATAATTATAATCTGTTAATTTCTTTTCTTTAAATTTTCTATAATCTTCAAAGCTACACCAGCTGACGATAAATAATTTTGACCAGTTATTAAATTACCATCAACTTCTACATGGCTATTATTTCTTGGTGAAAATTTAAAAGTAGCTCCTCTATTTTCTAATGTTTTTTGAATTAAAAAAGGAAAATGCTTAAAATATTCTGCATCTTTTTTTTCAAAAGAATCTGGATAACCGCTTACTACTTTGTTTTTAAATAAATAGTTTCCATTTTTAGTTTTTAAGTTCACAATTCCGGCTGTTCCATGACATACAGAAGAAATTATTCCGTCATTATCTTCATAAATTTGCATACTTATTTTTTGAATATCTTTATTTTCAGGAACTCCAAACATAGCACTTCCTCCTCCAATATAATGTACCGCCTTAAAATTATTACTATTGATTTCTGATGGTTTATAAGTGTTTTTTAATTTATACATAAACTCTGAATCATATAAATATTCTATGATTAAAGGATCTTTTGGATTGATATATGATAAAGGAATACTTCCTCCCATAGGGCTTACAAATTCAACCGTAAATCCTTCTTTTTTAAAAGTATTATAGGCATTTACTAATTCAGAAAAACTATTTCCGGTAGGTAGTTTTGAATTTCCATAATAAGCTGCATTAGATACTACAAATAATATTTTATCACCAACAACTTTATTAGTTTGTGTATCTTTTGTAGCTGCTTTACTGATTATTTTCCAGCTTCCTTCAATCTTTTTTAACAAAAACAGATCAATATATTTCATGTTATTTTGAGGGAATAAGATTTCTACTTTTGCACTTGCTATGGTATTTATTTGTTCTAATGATATTAAATTACCAATTCGTCCATTAAATTCTCCTTCTTTTTTGTTTTCGTACCAGCTTTGATACTGTTTAGCCGGAACAATCCATAATTCACTGTTTTTATTATCTAAATACAAATTAGCATCTGAATAAAATGCTTTTTGAATTAATTTAGGCTGATTATAAGAAGTTCCGTTGATATAATTAGCTATACATTCTTTAATTAAATCGGTTTCTGATTGTCCAAATGATTTTGTTAAAAGGAATAATAATCCTAGTAAAAGAAAATTTTTCATGTGTAATAATGTTTTTTAATTCAAAACAATGTTACAGTAAGCTTTTATTACTAAGGGTATAAAATTATATTTCAACAGTACTAATGTATACATTAGTACTGTTGTTTTTTTATAAGTTTTTGTTGTATTTAGCTGGTGTTGTGTTTGTTATTTTTTTAAAAGCAGTATAAAATGTACTTTTTGAATTGTAGCCACATTT
Organism: Tenacibaculum geojense; assembly: GCF_042676005.1. NCBI lineage: Bacteria > Pseudomonadati > Bacteroidota > Flavobacteriia > Flavobacteriales > Flavobacteriaceae > Tenacibaculum > Tenacibaculum geojense. The sequence continues at coordinate 8,911 of NZ_JBHTJR010000026.1, forward strand.
CTCAGCTATAATTTCAATTTTTATTTCAGGATGAGTTTTTAGTAGGTTTTTTGCTTCTTCAATCCTGTATTCATTTATATATTGATTGAAGCTTTTGTGAAGATTATTATTTAATAATTCAGATAGTATTTGTGGTCTTATTCCAATTTCTTTTGCTAAAAGAGGTAGCGTTAAATTAGGATTGGTGTATAGTTTTTTTGATGATATATTTTTTTCTAATTTGTTTAATAAAGTTTTTGCAGTTGTATAATCTAAATTAGCATTAGCATATTTTTCTTTTTTTACCGTGGTAACAAATTCTTTTTTACGTTTCAAAAAAATAAGAAGTGTTGATAAATAAAATACAAAAGAGAAAGATAAAGCACCAACAATGTAAGATGTATAACTGGCAGTATTATATGCAGTCCAAATTATTAAAATTCCAAAAAAAACACTCATTAACCAAATTTCATCATAATTAATTTTATGTTCTTTGGTTATTAGTTTTTTTATTTTTCCACGTAATAAATAAGCTGTTGCTAATATGTATAATAACCATTGAATATTAATTATTGGATAAAAATATTGTGTCCATAAAGTGATGTTATATTTATATGGGAATACTATACCTAACCCTAAAATCGTAGTAAACAAACCTGTAATTTGAACTAAGCTATTTTTGGTTATTTTTTTTGATTTAGTAATTTTTGATGCTACATAGAAGTACAAAAAAGGACCAATTAAAAAGCAAGCAGAAAGCCCAACTTGGAGATAGTTTTTAGAAATTGAAGGATCAAAATAAAAAAACAAAGACTTCCATACTCTAATACTAGCAACTGCTAATAGCGCTCCTAAAAAATAATTAGAAGGATGTTTAGGTTTCGCGAAAAAAATAAAATAACCACTTAAAATTATGCTATTAAAAGCACCTAAAGCACTAAAAAAGAATATTAAAGTATTTTGAAAGTTCAATTTTTAAATTTTAAGCTTAAAAATAGTTATTAATAATTAATTAGAGTTTTAAACTTCATTTAAATAATATCAATTCAGTATTTTTTTACCATCTAACTTGATATGGAAATCTTTCATACGGAGAACCACTTTCATTTATTGAATAGCCTTTTTGTGCATAATCTTCAGCAATTTTAATAATTTTATTAGCTTCAGTAAGCTTATTAAGTTTTTCTAAACATTTAGATTTATAATAGAGAACATCTGAGAATTGAGGATATAATTTAAGGGCTTTATCAAAAAGTAAAATAGCACCATTGTAGTCACCTATCTCATATTTAGAGATTCCATAATAGAACAGATCAAGATGATGAATCCAATTTTCCCCTTTATCTTTTAATGTTTCATTGTAATCTTTTTCAAAAATATGGAGTGCTTTTTTAAATTGATTCAATTGTAGATAACATAAACCAATATAAAAATTATAGGTATGATCCATTACATAGTTATTTCCAAATCTTTTTTTACAATCTTCAAAATCATTAACAGCGTCTTTATATGTTTTAGCAAAAATACATTTGATGTAAGCTCTGTAATCTTGCCATCGTATTCGATCATATTTTACAGCTTTATCAATAAATTTCATACCAACTTCATATTTAGCTTGTTTAAATAAAGGCATTGCTTTTTGTTGCCATAAATAAGCAATTGTACTATCCTTAGCTAAACCTTTATCTATTTCTGTTTGCCATTCTTTTGAATATAAATCATATTTCCAAGCTCCATTTTTAAGGTGCTTGTAAAGTATTTCATTTTTCTTTTCAGAATTTTTTTGAGAATTGTTTATTTCTTTTTTTGTTGAGGAGTTGTTATCACAACCAAGAAAGAACATTAACACTATAGAGGTGTAAACTACTTTACGAATCTTAAATTTTATATAGCTTATAATGTTCATGGTATAAAAGTGTTAACTATTGTTTTTTATTTTTTTTTTCGTCCTGTAAAGTGTTCCATTGTATTATATATTCCAAGAATATTACCAGCAAACCAATCAAAAAAGTTAATAGACATAATTGCTTGTCCTAACCTTGTTACTCTATAAAGATATCCTGGTATTGATAGTATTTTTTTTCTTTTTTCAATAGCTTTCACAATTGTTAGAGCGGTTGCTTCAGGTTCTAGAATAGGAATTTTCGATTTCACACCATCAAACATACCTGTATTAATAAAGTATGGCATTATGGTGGTTACCTTGACAGCTTTTTTCATTTGTGTTAGTTCCAAACGCAAACTATCAGACCAACCAATTACTGCCCACTTACTTGCTGCATAAACAGACATTTTAGGGTTTGAAATTACGCCGCCTAATGATGCAATATTACAAATATGACCAGAATTTTGTGCTATCATATCATTTAAAAACTCCATTGTAATGTGCATAGGAGCATTAGAGTTAATATTCATGGTTTTTATAATATCGTTAACCGAGTGATCTTTAAAATATTTGCCTACAACAATTCCAGCATTATTAATTAAAATATCTACTACACCAATTTTTGATTTCACAATTTTTGCGGTGTCCTGTATTTGCTTTATATCTGAAATATCAACTTTAAAACCATATATATATCCAAGGCTTGAAAACTCTTTTATTGTTGCATCAATTCCATTTTGATTGATATCCCATATTAATACTGTAGCTTTTCGTTGTAACATTAAACGGGCCATTATTTTACCAATACCAGATGCTCCGCCTGTGATTAAAACCGTTTTTCCTTGAATATAGTTCATGTTTTTTAACTTCTTAATTATTTAATTCGAACAAAAATATTTGGTTTTAAAAAGTTAAACGATAACAAATGTTAACGCTTAGCATTGATAAGTCTACTAAGATGGACAGAACTAATGTTTAAAAAAGATGCAATGTAGTGTTGAGGTACACGTTGCAGAATTTGAGGAAAACTTTTACTTAGGCTATTATACCTTTCTAATGGTGTTTTTGTATAGATTGATTGTATTTTATGGCTGAATATAAAAAAGTACTCTTCCGCAAGTAATCTTCCTAATTTTTCTCCATTTTTAAGCTCTTTGTAGCCATTTTTTAACATATCAAATGACATGAGTACAACAGTTGTGTCTTCTAAAGCTTGTATTGAATAGTTTGAAGAAGCTTTTCTTAAAAAGCTTTCATAATCAGTAGCGAAAGTGTTTTCTAATGCAAAATGAAATGTTTTTTCATCTCCGTTTATATCAGTGAAATAAATTCTTAATAGCCCTTTTTCTACAAATAAAACATCTCTGCAAATATCACCCTCATTTAAAATAATATCCTTTTTTTTATATTCTTTTACACGAAATTTTGAGGAATAACTTAGTAATTCTTCATCTGTAATTTCTATGTAATTTGAAATTAAGCTTTTTATGTTGCTAATTTTATTTTCCACTAAGTGTTTAGAAAATGAGAATTTACTTGATAGATATTTAATTGATTTATAATTAAATACTTCTAAATAATAGTTAATTATTTAGAAGTATTAGAACTTTAATCCTGAAAGGGAAATTGTTTAAATACATTATAACCTGTTTGATTATTTTCTTTCATACTTAAAGAAGAAACGTTAAATAGTTAAGTTATTTAAAAATAATAATAACATAATAATGGATATTAATGCAAAAATTATAAATATTATGTTTTTTAAGCGCTCTTTCTTATTTTCTTTAATTAGTTTATTTTTTATTTCTGCAATTTGTTCAGGAGTTGCTTTTTTATAAGCAACAGAATTTTTTTCATTTTCGTTTGAATACTTATTATTTTTATTATCAAAATAACTTTTTCTTTTTGCTCTAGAATTATTCTTCAATGAAGAAATCATTGCGGAGACTGAACCACCAAAACTCATACTTAGTATTTTAATTTATCTTTTCATAACTAAACTGCTAATGATTTATTAAAAAAATAATAAAATCGATAGAAGTTGCCTTAATATAGTTAAAATTAAACAATTTTACTGTTTTCTTGTTAGTTATATTTATAAAGTGGTAAAATAAGGTATAAAATAATCATTATTTTAAATTGGAAATGAAATTCCAATTGCAACTGCACCAGCAAATTGTTCAACCGATGGTTGAATATAATATGCAAATCCTAAATCAAAATTATTATTTTTTCCTAATTCAAGACCTACAGAGAATGGTATGTGGTATATTATTCCACTTTTTTCTATGTTATAAAATGCTGTATTCGTTTCAAATTTACCAATAGATGTTCCAAGTCCAATTTCTAGATAAGGAGCAACCCATTTAATAGGTGCTCTAACTCTTGTTTTAGCTCCAATTAGTAACGCTTTCGATTCTGCTTTTTCGTTGGTTGGATTTCCATCTTGATTTTTTCCATTTGAGTTTGTTAATATTAGTCCTGCATAAGGCCTAATTTCAATCCAAGACTTTAACTTGAGAACTAATTCTCCTTGAGCAAAAAAACCTTTATTAATAGTATTGTCTACACTGTTATTGGGTGCACTTAGGCCATAACCAATTTGTGCAGTTATTGATTTTTCTTTAATGAATTGCGCTTCAATTACATTTGAGGATAGTATAAATAATGTAAATATTAGTATCTTTTTCATGAAATATGATAGTTTTTAGTAAAATAGTTAAATATATAGTAATTAGAATAATAGTTGTATGCTATGCTTATTAGTTTTAGTTAGAATGATTAATAAAATTTTTTTTTATTCTTTATGAATTGTTCTAATATTCGATAATTCTCCTTGGATAAAATACTATAAATAAGTTAAAGATTTTTCTAAACGGACTTCCCAAATAACGTTAACCACCATTTTTTTTTCTAACTTCAAATAAAATTGGTAAAAAAGCTTAATTTTTTCTTCATGAACTCAAGTTAAATGAATTAGACAATGTCTAAAACTGTGTAATATTTTAAAAAATTATTAAGATGGTATTCAGCTTTTAGTCCTAAAACTGTAACAAACGGTTTTTGTATAGTTTGATAATTTATTTCATTAATGTTTAGCGCTATTTTATTCAATTTTCAATCGACAATTCTAGCTACCTATTATTAGTTATACTAGAATCAGTAATTTTTAGTTTATTTAGAAGTAGAAGAATCCATCCTGAATTTTGGTTAAAGATTTATTTAACACTTAAATTAGAATTTGAGATTGATAATTTTTTGACAAAAATTAGTCCGTCATACATTTCAGAATATTTTTTACTTACTAAATTATTTTTTTTAGATTGATAACCACTACCACCAGCAATTAACTGTTTGTTTTTTTTACAAAAAAAAGATTTGATATTACTATTTAAAGCTTTATTTAAATCAATAAAATAAACGTCAATGTTTGATTTAAAAAGTGTTTCTGCGTAGGTGTTTTTAAAAGGTTTTTTAAGGGTAAACTGTTTCCAAACGCTTGACGTACCATTTTCAGTTTTAATCCCTGGGATTATTCCAGAACCAAAATCAAATCCTACACTATAATATTCATTCTTATAATATTCTTTTAAGTATTTACCCAAGTTGTAAATATTGCGTTTACTGTAATTTCCAAAACCATTGTTATTGATATGTTCATTATGAGCCCAAATAAAAGCTTTTCCGTTTTTTGATTCATTTTCAATTATCCATTTAACATTTTCAAACATTTTAAAATCTCTATCTTGACTGTAATTATTTTGTACATAGAAAGTATATTTTTTTAAATAATTTAAAGCTCTAATAACCGAAGTAAATTCAGTATAGTTTTTATTATTCTTTTGATGTTCAATTAAAGCATTCTCAATTTCATTCAATTTTGGAGTTTGAAGCTTATCCCAGTTTGATTTTTTCCCGTAGTCAACTTTTTTATTCACACATCTATCTAAAGTATTTAGAAGTTCTTCTTTAATAGGAATTCTATTTTTTTGTACAAAATCACGAATTTTTTGATTAATATTTTTCACATACTGGATGTCCATTCCATAAAAATAGATTTGTTCTTCTTTTTTTTTATTGGAATTATAATCTCTCATCCATTTTAAAAGGTTCACTATTTCTTTACAATACCAGGGACCAATGCTAAAATTATTTGCAATTGTATTGATATTTCCCTCACCTCCTGAAATCCATTCATTAATACCTGATTCAGAAGGAAAAGATTCTTCCATTATAAAAGTTTTTACATTATGATTTTTTACTAAATATTTGAAAAATTTAGCTTTGAGATTAAAAAATTCTTTTCCGTGATGAGTAGCTTCTCCAAACCCAAAAACCTTAGCATTAACAAATTTATTTGGAATAGTACTATTGAAAATTAAAAGTTTTGTGTCAGGATTTGTATCTTCGATTTTAATGGCATTTTTATTAATCCATTTCACGGCTTCATAATTTTGTGTAGAAACCGATACAACTGAAAATAACATAACAATTATTAAAAGTTTTCTTTTCATAATCTACAAATGAATGTTTTGGTCAAAACTATAGTATTTTGTTTTTGAAAATGTTAAAGAAATACATAATTCAAGTTAATTTAAACACAAAATAATTCAATAAGACTTAAGTTTGAAGTTTCGTCTAATTTTAAAACGTCTTATGAGGGGTAATTTAGTTATTGTTTTACTCGCTAATCTTATTAATTTCAGATGGATTCGGACTTAATTGAATCGGTCTTAATCATGGTTGTATATTATCAGTATTTCTATTTTTTTTAAATCGATTGAGAAATTTTATTATGATTATTATTACACAAAATAAAATTGTGTAAGGAATTATTAAGCCAAAAAACTTAATGAAAAAAGCTTGTTTTGATTTAATTGTTAAATTCATGTCCAACAATCCACCTATTTCATATTCTACTCCAGCTATACCGCTACTTGGTGAACTTATTAACCTCCCATTTTTGTCAAATAATAAATAAGTTGGAAAGCTATTAATTTCTAACTTTTTAACGTAAGAATTTTCTTTAAGATTGTCATTTTGAAATATCCAATTAGGGTTATTACTATCAATGAATTCAAATGGTTTTGGTTTTTTATCTAATAATTTTAAAGTGAGATCTCTATTATCTATGCTTAAACTTAATATGGTCAAATTAGACTTATATTTTTTTAATAATTCAGGAAAGTATTTCATTTCATCAATACAAGGTTTACATTCTGAAAACCAAAAATCAACCAATAAGTATCTACCTTTAAAATCATCAAATGATTTTTTTTCTTTAAATTGATCTTCTAGTTTATATAAAGGTATGTTGGTATCAATATCAATTGTTTTTATTTGTGTTAAATAGAAAAAGAAAATACCACACATTATTAAATAGATTAAAAAGAACCCAATTATGTAATATTTTATTATTTCTCTCAACTTTAAACCAATGTTTCGTGTATGTTTTTTAATTAAAAAAGAAGGTGGGGGCATTTTCTGATGTTTATGAATGTTTATTAATAAAATTGAATTTTCATCGAGTTAATTAAGCTATAATTAATTACATATTATTTACTTTTTAATAAATTTTAGTATGAAACTTCCATTTGGAATCATAATTTTTTAAATCTAGGTCAGTAAACCCTAAAATTTAATAGGTTATTAATTATTTTACATTTTTTTATTCAGCTGGGTTGATGTTTTTTGTTTCTCTTATTTCTTTAGAGTCAATATTATAAATTCCGAATTCTAATTTATTTGGTTCCTCTGTATTATCAAAAGTTAAAAGCAATTCTTTGTTATTATTTATCCATTGATAATTTTTAACTTTTCTATCGGTAACCTTATTTAAATTATGACCGTTTATGTCAGATAAATATACATAATGTTGGTCATATCGGTCAATTATTCCGTCATTGTTTGTGTCCGAATTTGCTATGAAGTATGATATATGACTTTTTTCATTATGTAATTTAGAGTTTTCAGTTTTTCGTTTAGGAATATACATACTTTTTATAGATGCATTTTCAGGTAATAGCTTTCCTGAATTCTGAAAATTTTTATCTAAAAAGATGATATTTATGGTATTCATTCTTACCATATTTCCAATATTTTTTATGTCCAAACCAATATATCCATAATTATCTTCAAATTCCTTTTCGACTGCTACGTAGTAGAAATCAGAGTTTGGTAATTTGATTGGAGAAGAGTATTTGATTTCGAAATGTTTTTCAGTTGTTTCTTTTGACTCAAAAGAGTAATCATCTATTATTTCATTTTGAAATTGTTTATATTGCTCAATTGCAATTATACAGATGATGTAAAGAATGAAAATTGGAAGTAAAATTCCATTTACAATTACTAAAATTCGTATAAATTTATTGTTCATAATTTTTAATTCTTTACAATATGTATTGTAGTTCGGTAAATTGTTACCCTTTTTTTTATTTTTTAATGAATTAATAACTTCAATTCCTTTTTGTAGACTTTTCAGATATAGGTTTTCAAGTTGAGAAAACCATGGTACCATAGAATTTTTTGATTTTTTAGTTCACTAACAGTTTCAATTCCATTTGCCTTTATTGAACAGTCAGTAGAAAATTTTCTTAAAGATGGAAGTTTTCTTAAGAAAGTTAAGTCATACGAAGTAGAGTAGTGCCCAAAAACTCTCAATAAAATGTAAGGTCTTTTTGAGAAAAGATAGTTTTCCAACATTTCAATTTCTTCAAACTTTAATGAACTTACAAATTAAATAGATTTAGTTTTTTTATTTAAAGCTAAATTCTCTAATTTTCTTTTTTTATTCCAGTTGAAATTTGAAATTGACCTGTTACTTCATTAACGATTTGTACGATTATTCTATATTGTACATAACGGTCTCGTATAAAAATATTAACAGGTTTTCATGTACTAATATTTAGGTTAAACATGCCTATTCAATATTTACTTTGTTTCGTTTTAGTGATTAAACCGCTGTTGTTTTTTATACATTGTTGACTACTGGCTTTTATCTTTTCAGTGAGAAATGCCCATAAAAGGTTCGACCGTTACCAAGGTTTGTTTTAAACCAATAATCATTTGATATCATTTTTTTGCCATTATAAAATCCATCCCAACCCAAATCATTTGGTGTGATTCTGGCTAATGGTTTTCCGTACCTATCAAAAATTATGGTCTCTGAATTTGGAAAATTGATAATACCATTTATCTGCCAAAAGTCATTATAACCATCGTTATTTGGTGTAAAGAATTTTGGATAATCAATTATTGTAACTTTTTCTGAATCCTGTCCGCAACCATCTTTATCTCTAACAAATACTGTATAAATTCCACCTTTAATATTAGAGAAGTAATTACTATCTTGATAATTTATATCATCAATTGAATATTCAAAATCTCCGTCACCAGATGCAATGATTTCAATATAATTATTGCCCAATTCTCCAAAATTAATCTGCTGTATCTCAGGTAAAACTGAACGAACAAGAGTAAAATCAAAAGAATTTTCGCAGGCAATACCATTTTCAATTCGAGTAACAGTTAGAGTATAGCTACCTTCTTCCGTTATTTCTACGGTATATGTATTAGAAATAGAAGTACCATTTTGATCAGACCAATCATATGAATTAAAACCAGAATTTACACTTAGTGAAATAGATAGTTCTAAATTACATAGATAATATTCATCTTTTAAGTTAATTTCAGGTAGTTCATTTACGATTAAATCAAAAGATGTTTCAGAATAACAAATGGGATTTGAGACATCCTCAACTCTAACATTTATTGTTTGAGAAAAAGGTTCTGTGTTTTGGAATAATACAGGTAAAGGGCTTGGAAGTGGATTATTATAAGAATCGTAATACAGTATTGATAACCCAGTTTGATTTCCTATTAGTTGTTGTTCTATATTCGATGTGTTAAATTCAGCATAACCATTCCCTTGGTCACATGCATACAAATTATTAGGTTGATTTATGTTTGGTTGTGTAATAGTTTGTAATTGCAAAGTTGTTTCTGCATAACATGTTGAATTATTATCAGTAACCCTAACGGTTATTAGTTCATTAAAAGCAGTAGAGTTTGTATATGGATTTGGTAAAGGGTTTGGTAATTCATTACCGGTTTGATCAAAATAACTTACTAACTTATCTGTTTGTCCATTCAAGACTTGACTTTCAATATTAGAGGTGTCAAAATATTCTGAAATTCCATCATTATTATCGTCACAGCCATAAATTATTTGTAACTGATTTGCTTCTGGTAAAGGGTTTACTATTAAATCAAAAGAGCTCTCGTTATAACAATTAGAGTTTGGGTCAGTTAATCTAGCTGTAATAGTTTCTTGATTAAGAACCATATTTTGAATAGTATTCGGTAATGGATTAGGTAGTGGTTGACCATTCTCATAAAAAAACTCTAATATCATTCCAGATTGGTTATCTGAAATAATGCTTTCAAGGTTACTAATATCGAAATCAGCAATTCCATCATTATTATCATCGCAAGCAAAAATATCATTAACTTCATTAAGTTCTGGTAAAGGATTAACTATTAGGTCAAAGGTTATTTCTGTAAAGCAAGTTAAATTATTATTGTATGCAACTCTAGCTGTAATAGTTTCTTGTCCAAGAATAGAATTCGTCATTGGATTAGGTAATGGACTAGGTAATTCAATACCATTAGAATTAAAGTATTTTATGTTTAGTTCTGATTGATTTCCAATTAAATTATTTTCTATTGAAGATGTGTCAAAAGTACTGGATATTTGGCTTCCAAAATTGTCTTCGCAACTATACAAATTATTAATTTGATTAACTGTGGGACTTGATGATATTATAACCTCAACTTCGATTGTTTCTGTTTCAGAACCACATGTAACCAAAGCGGAGACATTATAGGTTCCAGAACTTGTAAAATTATGACTTGGATCTGTTAACGTAGATGTATTATTTAAACCCGAAGATGGGTCATCAAAATTCCATAAAACTGAATCAAAATCACCATTTATATTAAATTCTGTAGAAGTCGATAAACATGTGTTATTAAATGACACTAACCCACTTGAATTTTGACTAATGTTAAATTTATAATACATCGCATCTGGGTCATTATTGCCACTGTTATTATTAATGGTTAAACTGTTGATTTGCATAGGTTTGCTACCGAAAGTTGCGGTTAAGTATAAGTCATCCTCATTGAATACAATTGGGCCCGGAAGGTCGGATACCTGAAAACTAAGGTTAGGAATACCAGAGGATTTCGTTACGAATTCACTAGAAAAATCTGACAAGTTTACTTTAAATAGAAGTAAATCTTCTGAATAACTTCCACCATTAATATTATTAATTGTGCTAGTTATAGTTTCGTTGGGGAAAATCATATTGCCTCTGAAACTTGTAAGAACATATAGATATCCATTTTTTTCTGCCATGTAAGCTGATCTTCTAAATCTAACAGCAGATGAAGAGTTATTAGCATATCCTGAGTTGTTATCAAATCTTTTGAAATTTGTTAGTGCACCAGTTGTTGTATTAAATTCTGTTAATACACTTTGAAATATACCATTTGAATTGCTAACAAAAAAGCTGTTTCCTAAAATTGTGGTGGTTTGACTTATTTTACCCCAAACATAAAGCATGTTGTTTTCACTATTGAATCTAAGTCCATTTGGCACGTAGATACCTGTATCATTTGTATTTGAATTGGATAATTCTGTAGACCAACTTAGTTGAAGTGATGAATTAAATTTGCTAATGTTTGAGTATTGACTGTTGTAGTGAGAGCTAGTTAAATAAATATTTCCTTGGTTGTCAAATTCGGAATATTTAAAATCTTCGACACCGTTCCCATAATTATTGGCATCTATAAAGTTACCATCGGTATCATATTTAGCAATAAAAGCTCTAGGATGATCGGTGTATGGGTAATTAAAATTTAATCCATTAATAAAAGTAAGATTATCATAAAATGTACCAGTAACCAACAACTGACCCTGAAAATAGTGGATATTTTGCATTTCATACCCAGTACGAGGATCAATATGTTGTGACCAATATATTAATCCAGTGGGGCTTAGTTTGAAAAAATTTATACCTGGAAACATCTGAAATCCATCAATATCCCAAGGCCCCGATCCTGCATTGGGGCTAATGGTATATTGAATTAGAAGGTAGATGTTTCCTAATTCATCACTTGTGATTGCCTCAACATTTGTATAGTCTGAGTTTAACATTATCGACCAAACCAAATTACAATTAAAATCGTATTTATTAATTGTTGATTTCCATTGGGCTTCTACAGCATAAACAATTCCATCAATGGTTTTCTCTATATCAACTGCCGAGTCATCTGTATGTTGGCCAATATTTTTCGCACAATCAAAGCATTGAGAATAACTAGAAATAGAATATATTAAAATAAGTATAAATAGTTTAAATTTCATTTCGGTTTCAGGTTTATTTCCAGTGGCTTCGTATAACCCGTCAGTTATCGGGCTAATTTAGCCAAAAGTTTTTAGTTATTTACTAGCTTAAGCAATTCTGAGTGGATTCGGACGTAGTCGAATCTGCCATAATTGCTGTTATACATTGTTGTGCACTGGTTTTTTTTCTTTTTTAATTTGGCCACTTATAGTCTTCTTCATTTTCAAATGGAACACCTAATTCCAAGTTTGTCACGGATTCAAATTCCGAGTTTAAAGTCAGCCAATATTTGTCGTTAAAATGAGTGGAAAAAGAATGATATTCTTCCAATTCCCATTCATCCATCATTTCTCCAAAAATGTCAGTTTTAGCAAAATCAATATTCGTGTTTAAAATTTTAATTCCGTCAAATGTTAGATTTGGATTTGATGTCTCTATGTATCCAAGTCGACTGTTTTCACATTCATAAAAAGTCAACCGTAATTTTTGGTTATTAAACACTAAAATCAGGCAATTTTCATTGTCCTTATCAATTCTTTCGATGTCAGGTTTTCCTAAAATATTTTCTACTTCGGTTCTTTTCATTCCGATTTCAGGTTTTAATTCCATTCTGTTTTCAGCTTTCGTACAACGGTTCGGCTAAGGTTAGTACGGTATTAAACTAGTATTTAATTTCGGATTAAGCACCAAAACCTGTATTAATTTTAGCCATTGTTATGCTTAGTTGTTTGTTTTTATTAATAAATCTATATATGAAATCGACAAACCTAAAGTGATAAATAGAAAAAGTATTGATTTCAATAACCAGTATTTTGTGTCACTATAATATTTTAAATAAATAGAATTAATAATGAATAAAACTAAAGATAATATTGTCAGAGAAGTAAGAGCAAATCCAGTTTCATTCATATAATTTAATGAAACTAAAATTTGTTCCTTTCATGTTAATTCATCTTGTCTCAAACGTGATAACTTATATAAGTTAAGAGCTTCTTTTAATCTGTAATTTTAATAAATACAAAAGCTGAGAACTATTAAAAAATTTGAAATAAGAAGTATTCTGTTTTTTTTAGACATAAAATAAATTCTTAAATATATTTTTTTAATTCTTGTTCAAGATTTTTATAAGCATTCTCATAATCTATTCCTTTTGATATAATAATTCCATTAGAGTTTAAAATACAGAAATAAGGTTGAGCAATATATTTAAAGTTATTCTTTTGATATTCAATCCATTTTCGTCCGTTTATTTTATCATTTACGTATAACCATACATTTATGTAATTGTTTTTTAGTAGATTGAAAGTAGTTTCATTTTTTAGTAAAATATTAGATTTCACGTTGTTATTTAAAGGCAACCCGCGTCCTGTGAAATATATAAAAATAGGTTTGTTTTCTGTTTTAGCTTTTTCAATAGCTATATCTAAATCTTTACAAACATTTAATTCTTTCTCAAGAAATTCCTCCTTACTGCTTGATTTTTCAATTATTTTTATGGAATCAATACTTTTTTTAGGTTCTTGATTACAGCTTACAAGAATAAATAGAATTAAAAATAGTAAATTTTTCATCATTTTTTTGAAATTAAGCATAACGTTTACGTTGCGATTTTAGGTGTTTGACTGTAAATATAACAAAAGATTGAAGTTATCCGAGTATTTTCCTGCAAGGAGAATATGAGCAATGTTTTTTGGCCATTGTTATTTTTTGTACACCGACATGATACCGTTTTTATAAAAATCAAATCGTAATTAATTTCATTTCAGTTAATTTTTTTTCAAATCATAGTACAAAGTATTATTCAATCCTTATTTAGTCGTTTTTTTAATACAGTTTTTTATCTAACGAGTAAATTCTGTTTTCAAAGTTTTGATTATTCAGCTTTTCAACTCAAATCTGTTTTCAAGATTAAGTCAGTCTTTTTAGTGATTATTTTGTCTGTTTTCAAAGGGAATTAATTCTATTTTCACAGTTAGAAAATCAATCGTAATTTTTTGATAAAAAAAGTAGAGAAGGAGCTAATTCATTCAAGTTTTCCATGTCTGAGTATTGTCCTTAAGTATTAAAAACAACGGTTTCGGCTATGATTAGTAAGGGAATAAATAAGCGATTACTTTCCGATTAAGTACTTAGCCAAAACTTTTTATTTTGCTTTACATTTTAAAAGCCAAATCAAAAGATTTGGCGAACTTTATAAAAATACATTAAACTTTGAATTAAACACAAAACCCTTATTAATTATAGCCAATGTTGTATGTTGTTTTTATATAATTAGTTAATTATATGGTTTCGTAAAACTTTTCCAAAAACCATCGATATTTAATAATTCACCTAACTTAAAAGAGTAATTTTTATCACCACTTATTAAACGACCAGTTCCATCTGTCGCTTGTATGTTTTTGTTATTAATTTTTATATACACTTGACCTTTACTTAATTTTACGTATTTTAAATCTTCTAAATGATTGTTGTTTTTTAATTTATTTTTAAATTCTAAAAGTATTTTGAAATTATTATTTACAATTTGTTCTAGATGGGATTTATTAATTTTATTTGGAATGTTTCTAATGTTTATTTCCGCTCTTTCTAAGTAATCAATAGAATATTCGTCTGGAACCAGTTTTTTACAAAAATCATATAATTTTGAATCCTCTTTTTCTTTTAAGGCGATTACAAATTGTTCATATAATTCTTTTACACTTCCATATCCAGATGCAGTAGTTTTCTTATTATTTTTTTCTGTCAGTATACCATCTTGATTTATATAGCTCATATAACCTTTATTGAAAACAGGAGCAATTATATCATTTTTTGTGGCAATAAAGCTTCTGACATTATCAAATGATTTTTCAGTGATTTTATTTCCATTTTTATTAAATATGAAATACTTTCCACCTTTTTTTAATTTATAGAAGTTAAGATTTAAATACTCACCATAACTAAACTTGAAGTCAACTATATTTTTACCATTCTTATTTACTAAACCAAATTTACCATTTTTTGAAGCTATAAAAAGGAGGTCAGATTTTATGATACTATCATTTTTTATTTTATCGAAATTGTAAAAAGGTATAGGGTGTTTTATTGAATCGTACTTAAAATCTATCAGAACATTTTTTCGTTTGCTTAATACACCATATTTTTTATTCTTTTTTACTATAAAGTCACCAAAGTAAGTCTCGTTTATTTGTTTATATTTCATAGGGATAATAAATTTATGCGATATATTATCATAAAGACCAACATAATTGTTCTTATCTTTTAAGATTATTCTTTTTCCTGTTCTTTCATTTTTAAATTTATTACCAAATTCAGTAACTGATTTTAATTCATTAAATAATAAATCTCCTTTTTCATTATAATATTCAATTTCACTATTTTTTTTTGCAATAAAGCCTCTGTGATAAATAATAGATTTTATATCTGAATATACCATTGGTATTTTAAAACAATTACAAGAAAAGAAATAAACTCCTTCTAAATTATTTTTTTTTAATAATATGAAATGTTCATTAAAATAATATTTGTCATATTCGTCTTCGACTATTTTTTTTAATTTTTTATCTAGTAAAGTGTACTTACTATTATTGCTTTCTAAGATAATATACTTCTTATTTTCATTTATCCTATAATAGTTGATTGGGATAGCTATTTTTCTTTTTTCTATATCATATAAACCATATTTTATATCAGTTATTTTAGTTGGGTGATGATAACTAACTTTATAATATTTTTGATTAAAATTTGAAAAACTATAGTTAGTTTCTAAATATATTTTATTAATTGTTTCAGTAGTAAGTCTGTATTCATTACTGTCATCTAAAATTTTAGAAATTAAAGGAAATACATCATTTCTAGATTGAGAGAAACAGAAAACAGATTGAATTAAAAATAATTTAATTAGATATTTCATTTATTTTAAGTTTATGTCACGTTTCGGCTATGAGTAGTTTAGCAATTAACTTTGCAAGTACACACCAAACTGAAAATCCGCGAGGATTTTCAGAAGTAGACGAAATCAAGCAATTACTTATAGCTATTGTTAGCAAATGTTTATTCTAACGATTTTATCATTTCGATTTTTCTATCATCGGTGTAGAAATCAGAATTTTTGAGACTATTCTTAAACTTTAAAATAGTATGCTCTGTATTTAAGTTGAGCTTTTTTTCTGCTTTCATTATGTTTAAATATGCCTGGCTAAAATTGGGGTAATATTCCAAAAACTTACTCCAAACTTTAATAGATTTGGCATACTCATTTTTATTGTAATGGGAGAAGCCCATTCCGTAAAGTACAGATAGAGAAAATGTTAAATTTTCTCCATAGTGTTTTCTTACTTTATGCTGTAGCTTTTCTATGTCATCAATTCCAAATTCAGTATAACGTAAATTATTTTGCTGTCTGGACCAAAATTCAAAAATATCATATAAGGCATTAG
Source organism: Tenacibaculum geojense (assembly GCF_042676005.1). Lineage (NCBI taxonomy): Bacteria > Pseudomonadati > Bacteroidota > Flavobacteriia > Flavobacteriales > Flavobacteriaceae > Tenacibaculum > Tenacibaculum geojense. The sequence goes on from NZ_JBHTJR010000026.1 coordinate 25,623, forward strand.
AGACTGTTAAAGCGGGAATTGCAAAATGGTCTGATTCAGGATATAATGCTCCTTTAGTGTTAATCTTAGGTTTATTTATTTTTGCTAATGTCTCTTGCGCAGGGTTGAATTGTAAATGACTATCTCGTCCAATAGTATACCTATAGTATTTGTGGCAATCTACCGTTTTAAGCGAGATGGCTTCAAAATCTTCTAATAAATTAATCTTATGGCTTGTAAAAAATGGCTCTATTGCTATTACCGCATTTAAATCTTTAGTATGATTTGCAAACAAATCAGAAACAAAATATCCATAACGAGAATGTCCTATAAATAGTCGGAAGGTATTAGTTTTAAAGTTTTTCTCTGTAAATGGTATTAATTCTTTAAACAAAAAATCTTTATTTTTTTCAGCGAGCCCCTTTTCGTTATTCTTTGGGTAGCTAGTTTCTATAAAACGTTTATTTCTTTTACTATTTACGCTAACTATTACTGTTGAAGGCATCTGATCAGTTGATGTCAAAAAATCAATAGTGTGAATAATGTGTTGTTCTATTCTTGTATTCTGTCTGTCAAATACTACTGTTAGAGGGAATGTTTTTTTAATATTAGATTGCCATTCTAAAGGGACATAAATACTAACAGACTTTTCATAATTCAAAAACTTTGAAATTAATACAGTGTCTTTTAGCTTTTTATAACGTTCTAATTGCTGAGCGTTTGTCAATAATGAGCATAAGCTCAAAATAATTAGTATTGTTTTTTTCATTTTTTTTATTCAAATATTTGCTAGCGGTCTCGTATAAACGTCAGTTGCGGGTTAAGTTAGTTATTATTTTCTTCAATTCACTAGCGTAAGCAATTTCGAGTGGATTCGGAGGTAGTCGAATCCGCCGTAATTGCGGTTATACATTGTTGCCACCAGTTATTCTTCATAGATAATATTGACTTAAAAAACTCGGATTTTCTTTTTCTTTTGGACAATAATAAATTCCGATTAATAATTTACTGTTTTCAGGAACTTTATCTTTCATTCCTTTGTAAAAACTTGTCCATTCGGTTATTTTGATTATTTCAATTAATTTTTCGTCAATTGAATTTTTAAATCCGCTAATTTCAGCCACGTTTTTTATAGTCAAGTCTTGTGCAAATGTTATTTCATAAATTCCATAACTTTTCTCAAGTTCAATTCCTTTAAATTGCTCTAAATCTTTATGAAGTTTTGCTTTTTCTCTATAATTTATTTTATCAGTAAAGTCAATATTCTTGGATTTAAACATTTTTAAAATATCTAACTCTCTTTTTTGTTTTTTTAAGTTCTGTTTGTTTAGGTAAAGTAAGCCAGAACACATTCCAACACTATATTTACCATCTTTGTTTTTTCGAGCATAAACTATTAATTCAGTATTCTCGGGAATAAAAATGGCACAAGAACTTCCAATTCCTCCATCACTTCTTCCAACAACATAGATGGATTTTAATTCATTTCCTTTGAATAATTCACTAATTACAATATCAGCTTTGTAAAGTTCTTTTGAACTTTCGTTTTTATAATTTTTACAATTATTACTTTTGCAACAAAATCAGATTCGACAAACTTTTCGGTAACTTTAGGCTCGTCACAAGTACACGCAAAAATTCCGTTTGAAAGTAGAAAGATTGTTATTTGCAGTATTTTTTTCATAAGTAGGCTAAAACTAGCAATTAATTATATACGGTGTTGCCATTTCGTTGTTTTTATTCAGTTTTTTTATTTTCCTTTCCTTTTTGTTTTCTTAAATTGTAATTAACCAGAAACCCCATAAATATTCCGAAAAATGAAGCGTGAAATATAAATTTCCAAATTTGAAAATTTTCACCATCAACAAATTCGAAGCCAGCCATTCCAAGTGCGTATGAAATTCCTCCAAATAATCCACCAATAATTATCGATTTTGTTTGTGTTTTCATAATATATAATCTGTATTATATTTCTCAAAATTTCTCAAAATTTCTCAATATTTTTCAATTCACATTTTTAAATCGAAAATTGCTAAAAAATCCGTTATTATTTTCATTCAGCTATTAAGTGAAATTTTTATAAATTTTAAAAGTTGCCCAAAATATTAATATTCCAAAAAATGTAATATTTAAAATTCCAATTATAGTTCCTAAAATAGAATCAGTTATTTTCAATATGTAAATCCCTAATATAATAAACAAAATTGATGGGATAAATGCTTTTATTAAGTTTAGTATTTTTTTCATAATTTTCTAGATTGTGAGTAATTTTGGCCAATGAATGGCAACGTTGTTGTATATGGTTTGTTGCATGGTTTAAGCTACTAATTTAGTAAATAATTACTGACCAAGAAAGTCTGCGAGGACTTTCGTAAGTAAGTTAAAACAAGCAATAAATTATATACGGTGTTAGCCATAGTATTTATTCAATTATATTTCTTAATAAATAATATGAAAGATACATAAGTCCAGTTCCAAATATCAATCCCATAATGATTTGTATAAATATTTTCTTTTCAAATCTATTTTCTAAACATGCAATTTGTGGTTTTTTAGGATTATAAAATACCGTGATTAAATCTCCTTTAATATTTTCAATTTTTTTTCCAGATTTTAACGAGTTTAAGATTTTTTCTGTGTTTTCTTTATTCATGTTTTTTTTTAGTGATTTGAATTCTTTTGAAAAAAGTGAATCAGATGCAAGAGTTTGATTGGATGAAAAATACTCGTTATTAACCTTATAAACATATGTCTTAATTTTTACGTATTTTCTATGTCTATGATTTTCATCACTTAAGTCTTTATATTTGATTTCGGAACTTATTAATTTTCCACTAGTTCGTGTCCATTTCTTACTAAGTAACATTCTTAAACTTCCAATTATACCTGTTATAATTAACCATAAAGAAAAGTATATTAGTAAAGGTAATATTACACAAATAAAAATAGTTGGAATAATTCCTATTTACCAATTTTTTAGGTTTAGTTTCAAAGTTAGGATTGAATTACTGTATTAAAAAATATATATTGAAAGGTGTTTAATTCTAGTTTTAATTTTTCTAAATACTCTAACACATCAATTACTGGTTTGTTAAATAATTTATCTTGAAAATATTTAATTTCATTACCGTTTTTATCAATAATATTACTGGTGTTAAAATGTAATTCATTATAGTTTTCTAATTCAGAATAATTATTGAATAATTTTTTGTTTGAAATGTATAATTTTTCTATTTCATTTTTTAATTTGTTACCTTTTACTGATAAATCTTTTCCATCAAATAACT
>NZ_JBHTJR010000027.1:0-10052 GCF_042676005.1 Tenacibaculum geojense
AATTCGGCTCTGTGTTAATCCGAAAAGTTAGTGTCTTTTTGCACGCTACGTTTCATACACAAGTCCGTTGGCAACAAGGCTGAAAAAGCAACAACGGTTAAAAAAGGGCTGACCACCCAGACGTGACAAACAAAAAGGCAAAGAAATTGTTAGTGCCATTCACAATTTCTAAACCTAATTTTTAACTTTGAATGGTGTAACTTAAAAACAAAATTTTATGAAATCATTAGAATTAAATCAAATGGAACAAGTACACGCAGGTGACTGTGGAGACGCAGGTGCGTGGATGTCTATCGCAGGTGGTGTATTAGCTGTAGTAGCATTAACTAATCCTATTACGGGACTTATTGGTGGTCTTGCTGCTGCTTATGGGACTTCTTTCGGTATAGCTGGAATTGGATGTGGAATTGCAACTTTATTAGAATAATTATGACTAATAAATTTGCAGTTTTAGTAAACTTGTATGTAGTACCGCTTACAGCGGTACTACTTTCATACAACGGATTTATAAGAGGAGGCACTGGAAATATAATTGTAGATGCATTGATTTATTTTATCTCTTTTTTTCTATCCTATAGTATAGTATATTTTTTTTCAAATTTTTATAAAAATAAGGGAGAAAAGTATTTATCTGTAATTTTGTATTTATTAATAATTGCTTTATATACATTTAAAATAAACACTCTACTACTGATACCATTGGTAATAGTTTTTACTCATCTATTATTTAAAACACAACAAAGTGATGAGGAAATAGATTTAGATAAATCAATTTTATCGTTTATCATTAAAAGCTTACCCAATAAAAACCGTATTGCACTAGGGCTCTACTTTTTTATCGCAACACTAATAATATTATTCCTTTAATGAAAAATTTTGTGCTTTTAACAATTTTGATAATATTACTTGAATGGTTATCAAGATACATTTTAAAAACAGATTTATTATTCGTCAATTCATTATCAAGCGAATTAACCGAAAGACAAATATTAGAGTTTTTAGATTTTAAAGAAAAATGGATATGGTTAGGCTATGTCATAAAACCTTTAGTGCTTATAATAAAAATCTCAATCATAACAGCAATTTTAGACGCAGGTTGTTTCTTTTTTGGTAAAGAAATCAAATACAAAAAACTCTTTAACATCGTTGTAAAAGCAGAATTTATCTTTTTGTTAGTTATAGTTTTTAAAACTGTTTGGTTTTACTTCTTCCAAACAGACTATAATTTAGAAGATTTACAATACTTCTATCCATTGTCAGCCTTAAACATTATAGGTTATGAGGGTTTACAACCGTGGTTTATTTATCCGTTTCAAGTACTTAATTTATTTGAGTTAGTCTATTGGTTCATCTTAGCATATTTAATTGGCAAAGAACTCAATGAAAATACAGACAAAGGCTTTTCAATAGTAGCGAGTAGTTATGGTGTTAGTCTTTTAATTTGGGTGGTTGGTGTAATGTTCTTTACTTTAAATATGAGTTAGATATGCGTAAAAAGTCAATCTTAATTCTTGTTGTAATTGTGGTTATAGGGTTATTATCTTATTTAGGTTTCAACGTCATTTCAAAAGCCAAAGAAAAAAACAAAATAGCTAAGCAATTAGAAATAATTCCAGAGTTTGAGTTTTTAACTTTAGAGCAAAAACCATTTACCAAAGCCAACCTAAAACCAAAAACAAATTCCATTTTCATTTATTTTAATAGCGAATGCGATTTCTGCCAACACGAAGCCCAAAGCATTAGCGATAATTTAAACAGTTTTAAAAATGGGCAATTCATTTTCGTATCTACAGAACCTATAGCAACAATTAAAAAATTTTCAGAACAATACAACCTTAACAATCAGCAAAATATTACCTTTTTATATGATAGCAATAGTACTTTTTCTAGTCGATTTGATGCTAACAGCATTCCTTACCTCTTAATCTACGACCAAAATCAAAAACTCATCAAAAAACATAAAGGACAGCTCAACGCCAATGGCATTTTAGGAGTATTAAAAGAAAATGACTAAAACAATCAACCTATCTCAAAAACACTTAAAACAAACCTTCACACAACAGCACGACCAATCTGATTGTGGTGTTGCGTGTTTGTTATCTTTAATTCAATACTATGGTGGCTCAAACAATTTAGAAAAATTACGAGAGTTAAGCGGTACAACAAAACAAGGCACTACCCTTTTAGGTTTATATCAAGCTGCCAATAAAATAGGCTTTTCCGCACAAGGTAACGAAGCAGATATACAAGCGGTAATAGACCATAAAGAACCGTTAATATTACACGTTGTTATTGAAGAGCGTTTGCAACATTATGTAATCTGTTATGGCTATGATAATGATAAATTTATCATTGGCGACCCTGCAAAAGGCATAACTAGCTATACTAAAGAGCAATTAGAACAAATTTGGAAATCTAAAACCTGCCTAACGCTTTCACCAAATGAAAACTTTGTAAAAACCGAGACTCAAAATAAAAACAAGAAACAATGGTTTTTAAAACTGCTCAAAGAAGATTATCGTTTAATTTCTTTTAGTGTGTTGTTGGGTCTAGGTATTGCTATTTTGGGTATGGCAATGGCAATATTCTCACAAAAATTAATCGATGATATATTACCCTCAAAAGACTTTAATAAACTTATTACAGGCATTTCACTTGTAGCCTTTTTGCTATTGGTTAGGGTATTGTTTACAGCGTTACGTGATTATTTCCTTATTCGGCAAACAAAAGACTTTAACAATCGAATTGTCGACAGTTTTTATTCATCTTTACTTAATCTGCCAAAACCCTTTTTCGATACTCGTAAAATTGGCGAACTCGTTGCTCGTTTAAACGATACGCAACGAGTACAACGAGTAATAAAACAGATAGTTGGTAATGTCGTTATCAATGCATTAGTAACCATTGTTTCATTAGGGTTTTTGTTTTATTATTCTTGGCAAACAGGATTAATTGCCTTTATCAGCTTACCTTTTTATTTTGTACTTATTTATAGTTTTAATAAACGTATTATCAATGCACAAAAAGAAGTGATGCAAGGTTACGCCTTTAGTGAGAGTAATTACATAACCTCAATGCAAGGTATAGCCACAATAAAAAACAATAATAGACAAACCATATTTCAAAAAATCAACCAAGTTATTTATGGTAATTTTCAAGAAAAAGCCTTTAATCTTGGCAAAATAAATGTGCGCTTATCGATTTTTTCAGGTGTGTTTAGTGTATTATTCTTAATGGGTATTTTGGTTTACACATCTATTCAAGTGTATAACGAAACAATGCAATTAGGCGAACTTATGGCAATACTTGGTATTACAGGGAGTTTATTGCCGTCAGTTGCAAGTTTGGCTTTAATAACCATTCCAATCAATGAAGCCAAGGTAGCATTTAACCGTATGTATGAGTTTGCATCAATGGATAAAGAACAAAACGGAACAACGGAAATTTCAGATTTTAATTCCATAGAAATCAAAAACCTTTCCTTTCGTTTTGCAGGTAGAAGTCAGTTATTAAAAGATATTAATATTAAAGTAACTAAAAACGAATGTATTGCCATAGTTGGGGAAAGTGGTAGCGGAAAAAGCACATTAGGACAAATTCTACAAAAATTTTATCCCTTTGAAAATGGGATGATAATAGTCAATAATGAAACTAATCTTACAGAGTTAGATACCGAAAACTGGCGAACTATTTTAGGTGTTGTACCACAAGATGTTACTATTTTTGGTGGTAATGTCATTACAAACATACTTTTAGGTCAAGAAGATAAGCCCGAAAGTATAATTAAGTTTTGTCAAGAGTATGGTTTTGAAACATTTATCAACACATTACCACAAAGTTACGCCACTATTTTGGGAGAAGCAGGAATTAATCTTTCAGGAGGTCAAAAACAAGTAATTGCCTTAATGAGAGCTTTGTACAAAAAACCAAAAGTGTTGTTATTAGACGAGTTTACTTCTGCAATGGACAGAAAAACAGAACAGTTTGTTTTGGATTTATTGAATAAATTAAAATCTGAATTGACAATAATTTTTATTTCGCACAGACTACATTCCTTGCCTAAAATTGCTGACCGTATTTATGTTTTGGAAAACGGAATTATATCTGACTTTGGGAATCACGAAAAACTTTTGGAAAAAAAGAATTTTTACAGCGAATTCTGGACTGAATTGGAATTTGAATCACGAAATGAATAACGCCCAGTTGCCAACATTGTATAAAAATAATAGTGGTTTAATCGCTAAAACGAAAGTGAAATTTATAAATCAAACGACAGTAACAAACTGAAAAGTAAGTACGTAAAACACCGCTACTATTCTTATACGTTACCGTTGCCAGTAATATTGAGAAACCGAAATCGAACGAAAATTATCAACTGTAAAACAATATTGCTAATTCTAATTTCAACTTTCGCTCATTCCCAAAATACAGAGAAAAAAATGAATAAAAATGTCCCAAATAGTCTTGAAATAGTTGACAATCATTTAGACCAATTTTTTGACAAAGATGCCGACATCAAAGTATTTGACGAAATAGAATCTAAAACAATCCATCGAGATATTTACTTCATCAAGGCAACAGACGACAGACCATATCATATTTTATTGAGTTATGGAATGAGTGCTTTACCAATGACAATTCCGGAAGATATTGAATCATCAGAATTTGTTGAAATTATGATTTTACTTCCAAAAGAGTGGAATTTGGAATATGAATCTTTCAGCGATGAAAAAAACTATTGGCCAATTAGGATTATGAAAGAAATTATGATGTCACCTCACGAGAATAAAACCTGGTTTGGATATGGACACACTTACGGACACGAAGAAGGTGAGGAATTTGCAGAAGGAATTGGCTTTAATTCTATAATGTTGGCTTATTCAATTGAATTGTCCGACGATTTTACTCAAATAGAATTAGAAAATGGAAAAGCGGTTGACATTTATACGCTAATTCCGATATACAAAGAAGAACTGGAGTTTAAGAAAAAGAATGGAGCGAGTGCTTTACTTGAACGCTTTGACAAATTTGGAATCGAAGAAATTGTAGAAATTGGAAGAAAGAATGTTTGTAAATAAAAAATACTACTGGCAACAATGTATAACCGCAATTACGTCGGATTCGACTACGTCCGAATCCACTCAAAATTGCTCAAGCTAGTAAATAACTAAAAACTTTTGGCTAAATTAGCCCGATAACTGACGGGTTATACGAAGCCGTTGTACAACATATAGAACTAAAATGAAATTTTTAAATAGTTTAATATTTTTCACCTTATTTTTTGGTAATTGTTATTCTCAGAAAAAGTTAGAATACGAAAAGATTAAAACTGATATTCTGAATTCTTCTGAATCATTAAACACTACTTTTTTATTGCCCAGTTCTGACTTTTTTGTAGCTATAATTAAAGATTCAACTGTTGATAATCCTGAAATGAATCCTTGTGTAGATATAGAATCAAATAAAGAAATAAATGAAATCATAATTAAAATTTTAAAAAGTTATAAGTTGCTAGAAACATTGTATATTGAAATTGATTATGAAAAATATGAGAGTGTAGAATCTAAACAAAAATTTATCCCAAAGGAAACTGAATTATACATTGAGCTATTTTTTAAATCTAAACAATACGATTATATAAGCTGTTTTGTTCCTGTTTTTAATAAAAATATAGCTAGAAAAATTGTTGCTGATTTTGGAAAACTATTTGAATGCAATAGTTGTTTTAAAAAATTGAAACGAAAAATATAAATACGTTGTACAACAAGGTGTATAATTAATTGCGGCTGAATTTCCTCGCCGGAAATTCAATCTTATTAATTATCTTTCCGCAACATCGGAAAAGAACTCGCGTCCTTTTCCCGCAAAAAATCATACACAAATACGTTGGGTACAATAGATGATTTACTGTTTTGACACATATTATTTTGATAATAAAGCCCAAACTTCATGTATTGGTATTTCAGATTGGTCAAGTAATGAAGTTCAGTTCGAACTATCTGAAACTATTAGTGGTGTACAAGAGTATGAAAGCGGTTCATTTTACAAGCGTGAATTACCCTGCTTAATTAGTATATTAAACCTAATTGAACTAAACCCAGAAATAGATACAATAGTTATTGATGGTTTTGTGATTTTGGATGATGATGGTAAATTAGGTTTGGGAGGGTATTTGTTTGACCACTTAAATTCATTAATTCCAGTAATTGGAGTAGCAAAGAATAATTTTGCTAAAATCAATAAACTTGCGAAAAAAGTATATAGAGGGGAAAGTAAAAAACCTTTATACATAACAGCGAAAGGAATTGATTTAGAATTAGCTTCAGACAGAATTAATCAAATGCATGGTAACTATAGATTGCCAACGATATTAAAATTAGTAGATAATCATTGTAGAAAATTATGAATAGAGAAAAGGTAATAATTTCAAGATCAATGTTTGAAAAATTAAGTCAGGAAATTAACATTCCAATCCCAAATGATTTAGTGGAATATTATTCAGATCAAGAAATAGAAAGTAATGATTTCACAAACACCATTATAAACTTTATCGAAAGTGGATACAAACCAATTATATCAATCCAGATTTCACCAGCCCTAGCAAGAGAAATTATTATACGACATAACAAATTAGACTCTTATGAAAAGGCTCAATTAGAATCGGAAATAAAAATGATTGACTTGGAGAATTATAATGGCTTTGAAGATACGATTTCATACTTGCTTATTGACGGTGTCAACCTGTATGACTTTTCCAGAAATAGATTTAAGATTTCATTGATTAATGATGCATATTCAAATTTTAATGTGTATGAATTAAAAATTGTTCTATGTACATGGGCTCATTGTGGAGGTTGGGGAGGTATTGTACTAAGTGGCAATTCAAAGAGTTACAATGGAGGTGGGATGCATGGTCATTATCTTGAAATAGAAGTTGAAGGAAAACAATATGAATACAACAGTAATTATTATGAAAAAATGGAAAAACACCATTTAAAAGATTAAATACTGTACCCAACAATGGCTATAAAGCATAGGCCTAACCAACCAAACCGTTCCTACACTTCATAGCCAGAACGTTGTGAGCAATAGTTTCAGTCTTTTGGTTTTCTGAGTATTTATATGGGATATAAAAGTTTAAGGACTTTAAGCTCTGATTTATCAGTAAACGGATTGAAATGATAATTTCAGTGCGGCAATGTTTGCGATGAGATCGTGTGAGAATTCATTCTCAAATACGAAAGCATTCGTAAAAACATTGACTAATTTACTGTTTAATTTTGACAAAATCAAGTCAAAATAAACTGAAAATTTGATTTAAAAATCTGATCTTAAAAACAATAGCTAATAAACCCATTATTTTAATAACAAGTTTTATACCTTCTGTTATATAAAAATCATTATTAAAATAAATATAAATACTCTGAACTGCTTTATGTAGCGACTTTACTACTGTTTCTGTAAATAATAAAAAGTTCCTTTAACTATAGGCACTTTTTTGTATATTACAGCACACAACAAAACCTAAGCACCATTAAAACGTATGCTTAGCAAAATCGTTGTGTTTCATTAAATAAAATGGGTACTCTAAATCGAACATTAATTAAGAATATAAATAAATCAGACTTAATAAATTTATTTAAAAATTATTATTCGATAGGTCGAGTTCGACTATTAGACCATGAGAATCAAACATTGTTTTTAGATAGAGAGAACTATTCCATTATTTTATTTGATTCTTATCTAACAAACTGGATTGAAATAATATTTGATTTTTATGATGGTCCAGAAGAACACGATATTTTCCTTAAAAAAGTATCAACTGAATTTCTAACGGACGTAATTTTTGGATACGAACAAACAACGACCGGTGATGCAAGATTTTTGAAAATAAAAGGTGGAAAAATAGAAAGAGATATCTATCAAAAATCCTATTATGAACCGCATAGGATTATAATGGAAAGAAATTTAGGAAATAAATACTCAACTGAAAAGGGATTTGAATATCCAGAAATAGGTAATGATTTGACTGATTTTAAAGTCCTTGATTTCGACGAAATTCAAAATATGTTTATGGACGCTGGATATAAAGGAAATAAAAATCAATCCCTAAAAGAGGAATACACACATCTTGAATGGTTACAAAAATAACGAAAACACAACAATGTATAAGAAAACAAAGGGCTTTTGGTTTTAACCGAATGGTCTGTGTTTATTTGCTAAGTCGCTAAATATAAAATTTGGCGTTTACAAGAAAAAAGATAAAAGCAAAATATTTATATTTGGCTTAGTACCAATCCGAAACGTATCGCTTATCACCTGCCCTTCGTTTCTTATACGAGACGTTGTGCACAAGCTGAAAACGAAAAACCAATTAAAAAATGAACAAAATTTTATTATTGTTACTGTCGATTACAATGTTAATCGGATGTAAAACAGAAACGAAATCGGATAAAAACGAAACTGCTGAAACGGAACAGACTCTTCCTCAATTCAAGAGTGTTAGAGAAATGCTTGCAGATGCTTCCGATTATTATGAAGAAAATGGTTCGTTGAAATTCATTTCAGAAGACAAATCCAAATTACACATACAAGTTTCAAAACCAATTCTCGAAGCGGATTTGGAAAATGTAAAAGAGGAAATTGTAAAAAGAGACATTGTTTACGTGGCTTTTCAAACTTTTGCTCAAACGGACATTGACAAACTGATAATTACAGCGGTACCAAATGATATGGAAAATAGAAAAAAATATTATGAAAAATATAAAAAGACAGTATCGGTTGACCGAAAAAATGCTCAAGCAGTCTTGAAAAAATATTTGGATAGCGAAGATTTTTCAATTTTATATAAATTGGACGGAACTCTGTGGTTACCGAATGATAATTTTAGTAAATTAAAGTTTGAAAAATTAAACCAAGTTTATGCTGATTTATCAAAATAATCCGAATTATTAATGGAAAAAGCCAGCGCACAACAATGTATAACCGCAATTACGGCGGATTCGACTACGTCCGAATCCACTCAGAATTGCTTAAGCTAGTGAATAACTAAAAACTTTTGGCTATTTTAGCCCGATAACTGACGGGTTATACGAAGCCGTTATGCACAATTAACCCTAAAAAATGAGCTGGACAGCTGATAACATATATACTATTCCAAATAAAGATTTAATACAGGAAATCAAAGAAAATAGAGGTTTCTTAAATGAATATGGAATTTATCATATAAATGACTTCAGAGGAATTACATCTGAATGGTCAAAAAACTTCATGATATTTGATAAAAATAAAGATTTTAGACATTTAAAACATGATTTACCCGAAAATGGGATTTTAGCAATCATTCCTAAAGAATATAAAACTGGATATGATAATGACTATTCGAAATACGAATTTTGGAATAATTTTGACTTTAAGACTGAAAGTGATAAAAAACTAGTCACGATTGTAGAAAAACTAAAAGATGAAATTGATTTTGAAATTGGAGAAAACCAAATTAAAATCTTCCATTTTCTTCAAAACCTCTATAATAAACATAACTGCCCAATCATCTATTATCGTAGTGATTACTGGGGCGGTTCGGTAGAATTTGAATTTTCTATAGAATTTAATGTTAAAAACATATTATACATACATTATAATGAAAAATCTATTGAATTTAAAGACTCAAAATTGTCAAAATCTGATAAAACAGTACTTCAAAACTCGTTGAAATCAATAAACTTGGAATTACCAACTGACTTTTTTGCGTTACATGAAAGAGGGTTCGACTGGTCCAAATACGAAATATAAAAGTGCATAACACGGTGTATAAAACATAGCTAATAAGTGTTTAACCGAAAGGTTTGTATATATTTAGAAAGTCCGCCAAATTTTTAATTTGGCTTTTAAAAGAGAAAATTAAAAACAAAATATAAAAATTCGGCTCTGTATTAATCCGAAAAGTTAGTGTCTTTTTGTACGCTACTTTCCATACACAAGTCCGTTAGCAACAAGCAAAACCAACATCTATGAGAAAAATAATATTTGGAATAATAATACTATTGACTTTT
>NZ_JBHTJR010000028.1:0-36773 GCF_042676005.1 Tenacibaculum geojense
CTTTTTCTTGCGTAAACTGTTATTCATAAAATAAGTCTTATTGGTGTAAACTTATTTTAGGACGGGACAATATACAAAAAAAAGCCTCTAAAAAGAGGCTTTTATATATTTGTTAAATTATTTAAGTTTTTTCTTAACTGCTACTTCAATGTAAACTTCCAGAACATCTCCTTCTTGAATATCATTGTAGTTTTTAATTTGTAATCCACAATCGTATCCTTTAGTAACTTCTTTAACATCGTCTTTAAAACGCTTTAAAGATGTTAACTCTCCATCATGCACCACAATACCTTCTCTAATTAATCTGATATTAGCATCGCGTGTTATCTTACCACTCATTACCATACATCCTGCAATGTTTCCTACTTTAGAAATTTTATAAACCTCTCTAATTTCAACATTACCTATTACCTCTTCTTTCATTTCTGGAGATAACATACCTTCCATGGCATCTTTAAGATCATTGATAGCATCATAGATGATAGAATATGTTCTGATATCAACTTCTTCTCTATCTGCTACCGAACGAGCGTTACCTTGCGGACGAACATTAAATCCAACTATAATAGCATCAGATGCTGTCGCTAATAACACATCAGATTCTGTAATTGCTCCAACTCCTTTGTGAATAATGTTAACTTGAATTTCTTCCGTAGATAATTTTTGGAAAGAATCTGTTAATGCTTCTACAGAACCATCCACATCACCTTTAAGAATAATATTTAATTCTTTAAAGTCACCTAACGCAATACGACGTCCAATTTCGTCTAACGTTAATGTTTTTTGTGTTCTTACAGATTGTTCACGTTGTAATTGAGAACGTTTAGATGCTATTTGTTTAGCTTCTCTCTCGTCATCAAATACATTGAATTTATCACCCGCTTGAGGAGCTCCATCTAAACCTAAAATAGATACTGGTGTAGAAGGACCTGCAACTTTTACTTTTTTGCCTCGTTCATCAAACATAGCTCTTACCTTACCACTGTGTTTACCAGCTAATAAGTAATCACCAATTTTTAAAGTACCAGCTTGTACTAAAATAGTAGAAACATATCCTCTACCTTTATCTAACTGCGCTTCTACAACTGTACCAACTGCATTTTTATCTGGATTTGCTTTTAACTCTAAAACCTCTGCTTCAAGTAATACTTTCTCTAACAACTCGTCAACACCTTGACCAGTTTTAGCAGAAATTTCTTGAGATTGAATGTTTCCTCCCCAATCTTCTACTAATAAATTCATAGCAGATAATTGCGTTTTAACATTATCAGGATTTGCGTTTGGTTTATCTATTTTGTTTAAAGCAAAAATAATTGGTACTCCTGCTGCTTGAGCATGAGCAATTGCTTCTTTTGTTTGTGGCATTACATCATCATCCGCCGCAATTACAATAATTACTAAATCTGTTACTTGTGCACCACGAGCACGCATAGCGGTAAATGCCTCGTGACCCGGCGTATCTAAGAAAGCTATTTTCTGTCCACTCTCCAAAGTAACTCCATAAGCTCCAATATGCTGAGTGATACCTCCACTTTCTCCAGCAATTACGTTTGCCTTACGAATATAATCTAATAAAGATGTTTTACCATGATCTACGTGACCCATAATGGTAATAATAGGCGCACGAGTTTCTAAATCTTCCTCTTTATCTTCAACCTCTTCAATTGACTCTTCTACTTCGGCACCAACAAACTCAACAGTATAGTTAAATTCTTCAGCAACTATTTGTAGCGTTTCAGCATCTAAACGTTGATTCATTGTTACCATCATTCCTAACATCATACATGCTGAAATAATATCTGTAACAGGTTTATCCATCATCGTTGCAACTTCACTTACTGTTACAAACTCCGTTACTTTTAACACTCTGCTTTCTGCTTCTTGTGCTTGTAAATCAGCTTCTGCTTGTTGACGGTGTTGATCACGCTTATCTCTACGATATTTAGCTCCTTTACCTTTTTTAGATTTACCTTGAAGTTTTTCTAAGGTTTCTCTAACTTGTTTTTGGATTTCTGCTTCTGTTAACTCTTCTTTAGGTTCGTTACGTCTGCCTCTTCCACGGTTATTATTTCGGTTACGGTTATTATTATTTCCTCCGCCACCTTGACGATTTCCACCACCTTGGCGATTACCTCCTCCTTGTCTGTTATTAGGATTGGTATTTCCAGTTGGTTTAGAAATTCTTTTACGCTTTTTCTTATCAGCGTTATTGTCTTTGTTGTCTTTGTTATCAGTCTTTTTCTTCTTTGGTCTTTCAAATTGTTTTAAATCAATTTTTTGACCAGTCATTTTAGGACCATCTAACTTCTTGTACTTTGTTACAATTTTCTCAGCATTCTGAGGTGTAATCTCTTTTGGCTTTTCTTCTTTTGAAGGCTTATTGTTTGCTGCCACAGGTTTAGGCTTTTCTTCTTTTTTTGGAGCCACAACTTTAGGTTGTTCTTTTTTGGGCTCAGGCTTTTTAGTAACCTCAGGTTTTTTTGCCTCTACAGGTTTTGGTTGTTCAACAACTTTTGGCTTTTCTACCTTAGGTTCTTCTTTTTTAACCTCTTTTGATTTTACAACTTCTGCTGTTTTTTCTGGCTGAGCAGGAGTTTCTTCTTTAGTAGGTTCTGGCTTAGCTTCTTTTTTAGCACCATCGATATCAATTTTACCAACAGTTTTAATTTCTAATTTTTCAGCTTTTGCCTTCAGTATTTCTTGCTTTTTTTGCTCTTCTAGTCGCTTAGCTTCTTGTTCAGCTTCAAGACGTTTACGTATCTCTTCTTTTTCTTTACGCTTTTCTTCACTAACTTCTTTAGAGGCAACCTTTTTAGATTTATCTGTTTGGAAACCATCTAATAATATTTGGTATTCGGTATCAGATATTTTGGTAGTAGGACGTGCTTCTACCTCATGCCCTTTTTTAGCCAAGTGTTCTACTGCCCTATCTAAAGAGATATTTAACTCTCTTAAAACTTTGTTTAGTCTTAATTTTTTAGCTTCAGCCATAAATTGTTTTATACATTATTAATCAAAAAACACACTTTACCTGTAACAAATAGTTATGTTTTTTTTCTATAAATGCTCGTAAATATTTAATTAGGTTACGAGCGCCCTAAATTAAGCTATTAGATTTAGTCTTCAAACTCCTCGCGCAATATTCTTTGCACATCCATAATAGTTTCTTCTTCTAGGTCAGTTCTTTGAACTAACTCGGCTACATCTTTCTCTAATACACTCTTTGCGGTATCTAAACCTATTTTTCTAAACTCATCAATTACCCAAGCTTCGATTTCATCAGAAAATTCTGTTAATTCAACATCTTCTTCTTCTAATCCCTCTCTTTGAACATCAATCTCGTAACCTGTTAACTGTGAAGCTAAACGAATGTTAACACCTGCTCTACCAATTGCTTTTGATACTTCTTCTGGCTTTAACAATACATTCACTCTACCTTTCAGTCCGTTTTTCTCTTCTTCAAATTTTTCAATTTCTACAGAAGTTACTTTGGCTGGACTTAATGCTCTTGCTATAAATAATTGTTCGTTCTTTGTATAGTTGATAACATCTATGTTCTCATTTCCTAATTCACGAACAATTCCATGAATACGAGAACCTTTAACACCAACACATGCTCCTACGGGGTCAATTCTATCATCATATGAATCAACCGCAATCTTAGCTTTTTCACCAGGAATTCTTGCTACTCCTTCAATAGTAATTAAACCGTCAAACACCTCTGGAATTTCTTGCTCAAATAATTTTACTAAAAACGCAGGAGATGTACGAGATAAAATTATTGCTGGCTTGTTTCCTTTTAATTCTACAGATTTGATAACCCCACGAACAGCATCTCCTTTTCTAAAGAAATCAGATCTAATCTGCTCACTTTTTGGTAATACAATCTCGTTACCTTCATCATCTAATAAGATAACAGCATTGTGACGAATATGATGTACTTCTGCTGAATATAAATCACCTTCTAAATCTTTAAATTGCTTAAAGATATTAGTACTATCGTGCTCATGAATTTTTGAAATTAAATTTTGACGTAAGGCTAAAATTGATCTTCTTCCTAAATCTATTAACTTCACTTCTTCAGACACATCTTCCCCGATTTCAAAATCTGGTTCAATTTTTCTAGCTTCAGATAACTCAATTTCTTCATTATCATCTTCAGAAAAACCATCAGCAACTACTACTCTGTTTCTCCAAATTTCTAAGTCTCCTTTATCAGGGTTTATAATAATATCAAAATTTTCATCTGATCCAAACTTACGTTTTAGCGCAGCTCTGAAAACCTCTTCTAAGATAGACATAAGTGTAACTCTGTCTATACTTTTATTATCTTTAAATTCTGAAAATGACTCGATTAACGCAATATTTTCCATTTTCTCACTTATTAAAATACAATCTTAACTTTTGCTTCTTTTATATCTTCATACGGCAATGTGATTGTTTTCTCAACCGTATGTTTTCCTTTCCCTACAGGCTTTGGCTCTCTTGTCTTCCAAGTTAACGTTATCACCTCTTCTGTTACTTCAATTAAAGTTCCTTCATAGGCTTCGTCGTTAGTTTTTACTTTTAAAATTCTATTTAAATTTTTAAAATACTGACGTTTAACCGCTAATGGATGAGCAATATCTGGCGTTGTTACCTCAAGAGAAAAATCTTCTTCTTCTCTATCTAAATTATGCTCAATATTCCTACTCACTCTCACACACTCACTCAATGGCACTCCAGAATCACCATCTATAACTACCTTAATTTTATTATCTGCTAAAAAAGACAATTCAATTAAGAATAAGGATGGATTCTCATCTAAGGCTTCTTGAAGTAATATTTTTACTCTATCTTGATTCATTTTAGGTATAAAAAGAGGGGACAATCGTCCCCTCACTAACTCATAATTGCTAATTTCAGTGCAAATATACTAAGTTATTTATTAACTAACAAGTTATTACTGTGACGTTTTTTCCGTATCTTTCTATTTGAAAATCAATATTAAAAATAATATCTTATGAAAAAAATTTTAGTACCCATTGATTTCTCCCCCACCTCAGAAAACGCCTCTAAATTAGCTGCCAGAATAGCTAAATTGGCAGATAGCGAAGTTCACATTTTAAACATGATTGAAGTTCCTACTGGAGTTGTAGATATGACTTCTGGAAGTAGTTTTAGTATTCCAGAAAGCATGTTATACATAAGAAAAGTTAGAGATAATATGCTCACTTTTAAAGAACGTATATTCTCTGAAGTTGAAAATGTTTTACACGCTATTCGCTTTCAAAGCCCTATTGATGGGATTTTAAGCTATAGTGAAAAAATTGAAGCCGATATGATAATTATGGGATCTAGAGGACACTCAAGAATTCAAGAATTATTAATTGGATCAAACACCGAAAAAGTAGTTAGAAACTCTAAAATACCCGTATTAGTTGTAAAAGAAGACAACGAAAATTTCATACCTAGAAATATTGTTTTTGCATCAAGCTTCAAAGAAGGGAAAGATGAAGCACTTAAAAAGTTATTAAAACTCTCAAAGCAGTTTAATAACACCATTCACTTATTAAAAGTAAATACACCACAAAATTTTGAAAACACTAATGATTGCAGAAACAGAATTGAAAATTTTGTTAAACATCTAGACATACCAAACTATACGGTAAACATTTACAATGATGAAAATATCGAAAACGGTATTTTAAATTTTTCTAACGAAATAAACAGCGATATGATAGCATTAGCCACCCATGAACGCAGCGGACTCTTCCATATTTTCAACAGAGGAATTACAAGGAGTTTAGCAAAAAATGCTAATAGACCTGTATTAACCTTAAGAGTATAAAACAAAAAAAACCTCACAAATTGTGAGGTTTTTTGTTGGCCTACTAGGACTCGAACCTAGAATATCGGTACCAAAAACCGGTGTGTTGCCATTACACCATAGGCCAATATTTGAGTTTACAAATATAAAACAAAGCTTTTATATTTTCAAAAACTCACTTGTTCATTTTTATATCTAAGCATAAAAAGAACTTTAAAAGCAAAATCCTCAAAGTATATTATGAGGATTTTTTGTTGGCCTACTAGGACTCGAACCTAGAATATCGGTACCAAAAACCGGTGTGTTGCCATTACACCATAGGCCAATTGCTTATTGCGGGTGCAAATATAAAACATTTTTTTATATCAGCAATAAATTTTAAAAAATGATTTAACAAAATTTTATTCTTTTTTAATAAAGTGATTTCAATCAAAAAACTACTTTTGTTTGAATTGTTAAAAAACAACAATTTAATAACTACTTTATTAGTACATTCGCAACAATATTTAAACTAAACTATGAAAGATTTTAGCTTTAAAAAATGGAACATCATTTTAGGATGGGTTTCATTTGGTATTGCATTAATTACCTATACACTTACTTTAGAACCAACTGTTAGCTCATGGGATTGTGGAGAATACATTTCTACCGCTGTAAAATTAGAAGTTGGCCATCCTCCTGGTGCTCCGTTATTTCAAATGTTGGGAGCATTTTTTGCTCTTTTTACTTCAGATAGTAGTAACTGGGCTTATATGGTAAATTTCATGTCTGGTTTAGCGAGTGCTTTTACCATATTGTTTATGTTTTGGACAATTACTAACCTAGCTAAAAAAGTAGTTACTAAAAACAGTTCTTTTAGTACAGGGGAAAAAATAGCTGTATTAGGTAGTGGGTTAGTTGGATCTTTAGCATATACATTTTCTGATAGCTTTTGGTTTAGTGCTGTAGAAGGTGAAGTATACGCTATGTCTTCATTTTTAATGGCTTTACTTTTCTGGTTAGGATTAAAATGGGTTAACGAAATTAACGAACCAAGAGGTAATAAATGGTTAATATTAATCAGTTTAGTAGTGGGGCTTTCTTTTGGAGTACATATATTATCATTATTAGTTATACCATCTATAGTAATGTTATATTTTTTCAAAACCTATAATAACATTACTGTTAAAACAACTGCAATTGCTTCTTTTGTATCAATATTGGTATTAGCTTTTGTTTTTAAGTTTTTATTCCCTTTTACATTGAAGTTTTTTAGTGCTTCAGAATTGTTTTTTATTAATACAATTGGTTTACCCTATAATTCAGGTACAATTATCGCGGCAATAATTTTAATTGGTGCTTTTTATTTTGGGTTAAATTACACCAGAAAAAACAACCTAGTTACCGCTAATACGTTAGTGCTTTCTATTATGTTTATAATGATTGGATTTTCATCTTGGATGATGTTACCAATTCGTGCTAATGCAGATACTGTAATTAATGAAAATAACCCATCAAGCGCAAGAGAACTCCTAGCTTATTACAACAGAGAGCAATATGGAGATGCTAATGTTTTTTATGATAAATATTACTCATTTGAATACCAAAGAGAAATAGATGAACAACAACCTTACAGAGACGACAAGCCTAAATATGAAAAAATAGATGGCAGGTATGAGATTGTAAACAACTATAAAAATGTTCTCCCTAACTATTCAGATAAACACAAAGGCTTTATTCCTAGAATGACTAATCCGGGTTCTGAACAATATTATAAGCAAATTGCAGGCATTCCTGCAAGAAGTACAAGAAGACCTACTTTTTTAGAGAACATTAAATTTATGATTGACTACCAATTTGGCTATATGTATGGTAGGTATTTTATGTGGAACTTTGTAGGAAGACAAAATGATATTCAAGGACATTTAGATATTGAGAATGGTAACTGGATTAGCGGAATTAAACCAATTGATGAAATTAGGTTAGGCTCTCAAGAAATGCTTCCTGATGATGTAAAAAACAACAAAGGAAGAAACACATATTTCTTTTTACCGTTAATTTTAGGACTTATTGGTGTATTATATCACTTGAAAGAAGACAAGAAAAACTGGTATACACTTGGTTTATTCTTTGTTTTTACTGGTTTTGCCATTATCTTTTATACCAACCCTAAACCTTTTGAACCTCGAGAACGTGATTACGCTGTTGTAGGCTCTTTTTATGTATTTGCAATTTGGATTGGTTTTGGCGTATTAGCATTATATGACTCTTTTAAAACATACGCTAACAAAAAAACAGTTGCTACGGCTATTAGCCTAGTAAGTTTAGTTGCTGTTCCTGCGTTAATGGGATTCCAAAATTGGGATGACCATGACAGGGGTGACAGATATACTGCTCAATTAAATGCACAAACGTATTTAGAAAGTTGTGATCCTAATGCAATTATATTTACAATTGGTGACAACGATACATTTCCGTTATGGTATATGCAACAAATAGAAGGTGTAAGAACTGATATTAAAATTGTAAATACTAGTTTATTTGCTACAGATTGGTACATAGATCAAATGAAAAAAGCAACCTATGAAGCAGCACCAATTCCTTCTAAATTAACACATGACCAATACAAATATGGAACGCTTGATTTGGCTTACCATATACCACACCCACAATTAAAAGACTCTGTAATTGCTTTAAAGGATTTTATGAGATGGATTGCAAGCGATAATGATGCTACTTATATAGAAACTGAAAACAATGAACGTGTTAAAATTTATCCTACCAATAAAATAAGAGTTCCTGTTAATAAAGAAAATGCTATAAAATCTGGAATAGTAGCAGCAAAAGATGCTGACAAGATTGTAGATTATATTGACATTACGGTTGATGCCCAAGGTTTAACCAAAAACAGAATTATGATGTTAGACATCTTAAATAATTTTGATTGGAAAAGACCAATATACTTTACTGGAGGCTCAAACTCTGACGAAGAATATATATGGATGAAAGACTACCTACAATTAGATGGTATGGCTTATAAATTGGTTCCTATAAAAACTCCAATTGGTAAAAAATCTATGTTTGATATGGGACGAATTGATCCTGATAAAATGTGGGCTAATGTTCAAAAATGGGAATGGAAAACTATTAATAATGGAGAAATTTATTTAGATGAGCAAACTAAAAGAAACGCTATTTCTATGCGCAACAACTTAATGCGTTTGTCTGAAGAGTTTTTAAAAGTTGGCGACTCTGTAAAAGCTAAAGATGCATTAGATTTATCTTTATATAAAATGCCAATAAAAGATTTTGACCATTATAGTATTTCTTTAGGTTATCCAGAATTATACTACAGAATTGGTGATATTAACAAAGCAAGAGAAACTGCTGAAACTTTAGTAGATATTTTTCAACAATACTTAGTATACTACAGTACTTTTGACGAAAGAGATATTGATCTAATAATTGACAACTTAGATACCAACTTGTATATGTATAGAAACTTAATTAATCAAGTTGGCAGGTATGATAATGATAAGGAGTATTTAAACAAACTTGAAAATAGTTTTATGGATCATGTTAAGTTATTTAAACACTTGATGCCAGATATACCAGAAAAAGAAACTGTTGATGAAGTTTTAGACTCTATAAAACCTTAACAATAAAAAAGGCGATTGAATTTATCAATCGCCTTTTTAGTTTACTAATATTATTTTTTTTAAACGTACTGTTGTACCAAACCTATTAAAGTATTTGCATCTTGCATTCCTGTTTGCCTCCACTTCATTTCTCCATCTTTATAAATCATAAAAGTTGGATTTCCTTTTACACGTAATGCTTCTGCTAATATTTCATTCTTATTGATGTCTATTTTAATAACTTTAGCTTTATCACCTAAAGCAGCAGCAACATCTCTTAATGTATCTAAATTAAAATCGGCTTCTTCCCAATCGGTATAAAAATCTATCAATACCGGCTTGTTAATACTTATAATTTCGCCAAACTTTGTCATTTTACCTAAGTTTAAACTATATAGCGCATAAAATTAACAATTTTTTACTATGTATATGTAAAACTTAGGTTAAAAATATTGAAAATCAAGCCTTTTTTAATTCAATAACTGTTATTTCTGGCCAAATACCAACTCTACCAGGAAAAGCATGATACCCAAAACCTCTGTTTACATTTATGTATCTATTAAATTCTTTATATAAACCAGCCCACTGTTTATAAACATATTGAGAGGGACTCCACCTGAAAAAGCCTGGTATTTCAATACCAAATTGCAATCCATGGGTATGCCCACTTAACGTTAGTTGATAATTAAAATCATCTTTTTTAACAACATATTCCCAATGACTAGGATCATGTGTCATTAAAATTTTAAAATCATTTTGTGAAACACCATTAATAGATTTAGATAAATCACCTTCTTTCTTAAAGCCTTTACCCCAGTTTTCTACTCCAATTAAAGCTATTTTTTGACCATCTTTTTCTAAAATCCTATTTTCATTCAACAACAAGTCAAATCCTATTTTAGGATGAATTTTTTTAACCGCCTCGAAATTTTGTTTTTTATCTTCTTCAGAATTCCAATCGGAATAATCACCATAATCATGATTACCAAGTATAGAAAATTTCCCTTGAGGTGCCTTTAACTGTTTAAAAACATCAATCCAATCATCCATTTCATATGCAAAATTATTTACAATATCACCTGTAAATAAAATAACATCAGAGTTTTGTTTGTTAACCAAATCTACTCCGTATTGGATTTTTTCTTTATTGTCAAAACTTCCAGAATGTATATCCGTAATTTGTGTAATGGTAAATCCATCAAAAGCTTCTGGTAAATCATCAAAAGATAATTGATACT
Source organism: Tenacibaculum geojense (assembly GCF_042676005.1). Taxonomy (NCBI): domain Bacteria; kingdom Pseudomonadati; phylum Bacteroidota; class Flavobacteriia; order Flavobacteriales; family Flavobacteriaceae; genus Tenacibaculum; species Tenacibaculum geojense. The sequence goes on from NZ_JBHTJR010000028.1 coordinate 10,665, forward strand.
TCAAGACCTTATAGTTGTACTTTCCTTTAAAAATACCATATAATAAACTTGCAAAAGGTAAAGCTGCCATACCTAAGGCAAGTTGTGATATAAACTTTCTTCTACTAGGTAATTCTTTAGTGCTAGAGCTAAAATACCCCGTAATTTTTTGTCCAACCCTTAAAACATCTTCTCCAAACATAAAAAGTGTGACAATAACTTTTGGTATTAACGCTAGTAATAAAAAGCCAACAGCCCATTGAAAAGCTCTAGTTTGACCATTTGCTCTGTCATAAGTTGCTATCATTATAAAAAAATTAAGATAGGCTCCAATACCAAACAACAACCAAACCCATTTAAACCATTTGTTTTTAACTACCGTTTTAACCGCCTGAAAAGCATATAACTCAAGCACAAAAAACACTACACTAAAAATCAACAAAGTAAACAACCAACGAGGCATAATATAATTTCTAATTTTAATCTTGCAAAGATACGCTTAAGTTCCAACTTCATTTTTTAAGTTCTTGTTAAAGTTTCGTAGCTTTACAATCTTCAATATTTACCAACATGTCAAACAAAAAAAGACTTTTTTTATTAGATGCTTATGCTTTAATTTTTAGAGGTTATTATGCCTTTATTAAAAACCCAAGAATTAACTCTAAAGGATTAGATACCTCAGCAATAATGGGGTTTACCAACTCTTTGCTTGATGTAATTAAGCGAGAGAAACCTGATTATTTAGCCGTTTGTTTTGATAAAGGAGGAAGCGCTGAAAGAAACGATTTATTTCCTGAATACAAATCTAACAGACAAGAAACTCCAGAAGCCATTAAAATTGCTGTTCCTTATATAGAACAAATATTAGAAGCTATGAATATACCAGCCATCGTAAAAGAAGGCTTTGAAGCTGATGATATTATTGGAACGTTAGCAAAAAAAGCTGAAAAGGAAGGCTTAGAAACTTATATGGTAACACCTGATAAAGATTTTGCTCAATTAGTATCTGACAATATTTTTATGTACAGACCACCTCGAATGGGTAATGGTTATGAAAAATGGGGTGTAGAAGAAGTTAAAGCTAAATTTGGCGTAGAAAGACCTGAACAAGTAATAGACTTTTTAGGTATGATGGGAGATAGTGTTGACAATATTCCAGGTTTACCGGGTGTTGGTGAAAAAACAGCAAAGAAATTTTTGGCTGCTTATGGCAGTATGGAAGGTTTGTTTGAAAACATTGACGAGCTTAAAGGAAAAATGAAAGAAAAGGTAGCTTCCAATCAAGAATTAGGTCTACTTTCTAAAAAACTAGCAACCATTATGCTAGATGTTCCTGTAGAGTTAGAGCAAGATAAACTTATTTTTGAACAACCAAATATTGAAAAAACTAAAGAAATTTTTACGGAATTAGAATTTCGAAGATTAACAGAAAATTTCTTAAAAACTTTTGCTGGCCCTGATGAAACTACCTTAAATACCACTGCAAAATCAACAACTAAAACAACTAAAGAGGGACAGTTTGACTTGTTTGCTACTCCTGGAAGCGGAAACGCTGTTCATACAGATATTGAAGGATTTAAAACTATTAAAAACACCGCTCATTTTTATCAATTAGTTAACACAGCATTGGCTAGAAAAAAACTAATTCAAAAGTTACTTCAACAAACATCTGTGTGTTTTGACACCGAAACTACAGGTTTAAAAGCCTTAGAGGTAGAGTTAATTGGAATTGCTTTTTCTTGGGAAAACAATAAAGGTTATTATGTGAGTTTTCCAGAAAATCAAAATGAAACCAAAGAAATTCTAGAAGAATTTAGACCTTTCTTTGAATCTGAAACCATTAAGAAAATTGGTCATAATATAAAATATGACATCAAAGTTTTATCAAACTACAACATGCCTGTAGCTGGAAATTTATTTGATACCATGATTGCTCACTATCTAATTAACCCAGATATGCGACACAACATGGATGTATTGGCAGAAACCTACCTTAATTACCAACCTGTTCCAATTACTGATTTAATTGGTAAAAAAGGCAAGAATCAACTATCAATGCGAGTAGTTGATTTAGCAAAACAAACAGAATATGCAGTAGAAGATGCTGATATTACGTTTCAATTAAAACAACATTTTGAACAAGAATTAGAGGCTAGTAACCTAACTAAACTTTTTAAGGAAGTAGAAACCCCATTAGTAGCAGTTTTAACTGCCATGGAGATAGAAGGAATTAACTTGGACACTTCATTCTTAAAAAAGCTTTCTGAAGAATTAACAAACGATATAGCCACACTAGAAAAAAACATCTTTGAGCAAGCTGGAGAAGAATTTAACATTGCATCTCCAAAACAATTAGGACCAATTCTTTTTGAGAAATTAAAATTAGTAGATAAACCTAAAAAAACAAAAACAGGTCAATATTCTACTGCAGAGGATGTACTTTCTTATTTAGCTAATGATCATAAAATTGTGGCTGATATTTTAGAATATCGACAATATAAAAAACTACAAAGTACATATGTAGATGCTTTACCGAATGAAATTAATTCAAAAACAGGAAGAATACATACGGTATACGCACAAGCTGTTGCAGCCACAGGAAGATTAAGCTCTAACAACCCTAATCTTCAAAATATACCTATCAGAACCAAAAGAGGTCAAGAGGTTAGAAAAGCTTTTATTCCAAAGGACACTAATTATGTTTTATTAGCTGCAGATTACAGTCAAATTGAACTACGTATTATTGCCGCCTTAAGCAATGAGGAAACCATGATTCAAGATTTTATTGATGGCAAAGATATTCATGCTTCTACAGCAGCTAAAGTTTTTAATGTTTCTATAGGTGATATTACTCGTGAACAAAGAAGCAATGCTAAAACAGTTAATTTTGGTATTATCTACGGAGTATCTGCTTTTGGTTTAAGTAATCAAACAAATTTAACCAGAAGCGAATCTAAAGAATTAATAGATGCGTATTATAAAACATATCCTAAATTAAAAAACTACATGGCTAAACAAGTAGATTTTGCTCGTGAACATGGCTATGTGGAAACCATTTTAGGAAGAAAGCGTTATTTAAAAGACATTAATTCTAGAAATGCTATTGTAAGAGGTGCTGCTGAAAGAAATGCTGTAAATGCACCAATACAAGGTAGTGCTGCAGACATTATTAAGCTAGCCATGATAAATATTCAGAATCGCTTTAAACAAGAAAATTTTAAATCTAAAATGCTATTACAGGTTCATGATGAACTTGTTTTTGATGCACATAAAGATGAATTAGATATTATTAAGCCTATTATACAATCAGAAATGGAAAATGCATTTACAATGAGTGTTCCTCTTAGTGTAGAAATTGGATTAGGAAATAATTGGCTTGAAGCTCATTAACAAAAAAACACTCACTTTTCCCCAAAAGTGAGTGTTTTTCCTTAGTAAGTTTTTCTTAGTGATTCAAAGCGTAGCTTGCTCCTTTTCCGAACTCAGCTAACATTTCGAATAATCCTTTAAAAAAGTTACTAACCTTTTTTAGTAATGATATCCCCATAATGTAAAGTGTTTAATAATCCCAGCACAAATATACAACATAAGAGACTGTAAATCAATACAAAATACAATATAAAGTATCAATTGCAAAGATTTTAGTATCAAATGCAAAAATATTGTATAAATAACACAATAAAATTGTTAAATCTGCAGGAAATCATCAAAAGCTATATAATAAGGCTGGTCTTTAAACACAGGAAGTTCTAAACTTTCAGCATTAGCAATACCTACGCCAGCATACCAAACCTTAGCGTTTTGTTCTTTTGCATGCGCTTTAAAGGTTTCAACCCAAACAGTATCATAAGCATTTGGATTTTGTAAATTTTCAGTAGCCTTTACTAAAACAAAAATGGTAGGCTCACCTTTTTTATACAATACAAACTGAGGATGTCTTTTTAACTGACTATTAATAGCTAAAAACTCATACCCCATTCCTTGAAGCTTTTTCCCCACATAATTCATGGCTAAATTATGTAACTCTTGCTCAGTTAATGCTTGCATTACTTTCTTTTTTTATTTTTCTTATTGTAATTTTTGTCTCCTCTTGTTTTTGGCTTCTTATATTTTTTTGCTATTTCACGGCGATAAGAACCTCCTTGATTCACTTTTTTATTCTTTTCTTTCTTTTCATGAAAAGCAGGTCCAGGAACATATTCTTGAGAGGTTCTGTTATTAGATTGTGTCTTATCTTCTTTTGGCCTTTCTTCTTCTGTAAGTTGATTAGATATTGTTACCGTTTCAGGAATTTCTACCATAGGTATTTTAAAATTCATCAACTCTTCAATTCTATTTTTAGCCTCTTGCTCTTTTTCGGTAGCAAATAAAATTGCTTTACCTTCATGAGCTGCCCTACCTGTTCTACCAATTCTATGCATATAATTTTCTGGGTAATGAGTAGGATTGAAGTTGATAACGTGAGTAATTTCATCTAAATCTAAACCACGTGCAATAACATCTGTAGCAATTAAAATTCTATGACTACCTGTATTGAAAGCCTCAATAGAATGTAAACGATAATTTTGTGTTTTGTTAGAGTGAATTACACAAGCTTGACCCGGGAACTCTTCTTCTATTAAATTAAAAATACGATCGGCATTTCTTTTATTAGGAGCAAATATTAATACTTTACTAAATTCAGACTTATCAAATAACAAATGATTTAATAAGTTCATTTTAGTATAAAAATTAGGGACGTTATAAGCCGTTTGAGAAATATTATCTAAAGGTGTTCCACTAACTGCTATTGCTATTTTTTTAGGCGCTATAAAGAAATCATCAATTAACACTTCAACATCTTCAGTCATAGTTGCTGAAAACATTATATTTTGTCTTCTATCTGGAAGTAAGTCAAAAATATTTAAAATTTGAAAACGGAAACCTAGATCTAACATTACATCCACTTCATCTATTACTAGTTTTTGAATAGATTTCAATTTTAGCACATTACTCACAGCTAAGTCATACAACCTTCCTGGGGTTGCTACTATAATATCACAACCTAAAGCTACAGCTTGTTTATGTCTGTTTAAATTAACACCTCCATATACTCCTAAAACGCGAACATTAATGTACTTTGACAGCTTTTCTATTTCATCTACCACTTGCACTACCAATTCTCTTGTTGGAACTAAAATTAAAACTCTAGGAGTTAATTGTTTTGAGAATTTTAAATCGCGAAGAATTGGCAACATGTAAGCAAAAGTTTTCCCTGTACCTGTTTGTGCGATTCCTACCACATCTTTACCTGATCTTACTACAGGAAATGCTTGCTCTTGGATAGGTGTTGGGTTTTCAAAGCCTAAATCTTCGATTGCATTTCTTAACGGATTGGATAAATCTATATCTTGAAAAGTGATCATTTAACGTATTTTGCCACAAAGGTACAACCATTATTTCGTATATTTATAGAGATAATTTAATGACGATATGAAAACACCAAAACGTTTAGAGCAGGCTTTGATAAAATTATATAATGCTTTTCATAATGATGAACTAAACCCTGAATGTTGTTCTGCTTGTGCTGTTGGAAATATATTAGATAATCACGATAGTTGGAAACACTTATCCAATGATCATGGATCACTTACTTTAAGTTATGTAGGTAGAGTTCATGAAACTTTAGGTAGAAAGTTTAATGGTTATTCTCCTTTAGAACTTTTACAGATTGAACGTATTTTTTTACAAGCTTGCGGATTTACTGTTCCGTTATGTCACTACAACACAAAACCTGAAAACCCACGAAACAAAGAAATTCTATTTAATGGTTTATGTGCTGTGGTTGCCTATTTATGTGAGTTAGATGGAATAGCAAATGTTATGGATTATTCTAAAATATTTGAGTTTGAAAATGAAAATCCAGTATATAAATTTGATGTAATTTATGATTAAAAATAAAAAAACCGATACTTTGAGTATCGGTTTTTTATTTTATAAAGTGTAAATCTTACTTGTAAACTTCTTTGATAAAATCTTCGTAAGAAACCTCTTTAGTTTTAAACTTCATATTCTCTTTAAAGAATGCTAATAACTTTTGAGAGATTAACTGAGACTGTAAACGTTGAGCCTCTTCTTGGTTAGATAAAACTCTACCAGCAATATTATCTAACTCCTCTTCTGAAGGATTCATATTACCAAACTGTGCCATTTGAGCTCTAATAAAACCTTTAGCATACTCTTGTAATTCAGCGTAGTCTAATTTGATTTCGTTGTCTTTCATAATCTTTCCTTCGATTAATTGATAACGTAAACCTTTTTCTGATTTAGAATACTCTTCTTTTGCTTCTTCTAAAGATAATTCTTTCTCTCCAGCAGTTTGTAACCACTTTTGTAAAAATTCAGCAGGTAAATCAAACGTTGTATTTTCAACTAAATGCTCTGTTACAGCATTTAATAATTGTTGATCTGCTTGTTGTTGAAATTGCTTTTCAGCATCTTCTTTAATTTTATCTTTTAATTCAGTAGCAGTAGTTACACTTCCATCAGGAAATAACTTGTCAAATAAATCCTGATCTAAATCTGCCAACTCAGTTTTATTAACCTCTTCTACAGTTAAAGTTACTTTAATATCTAAATCGTGAGCTTCTTCGTGAGAAACTCCTAATACAGTTTGTAACTTATGATCGTCTTCGAATAACTTTTTAGTTTTTAATTCGATAACATCACCTACTTTAGCACCAACTAATTTCTTTTGGTTTGTTTTACCTTTGATATCAGCGATAGCAAATGTAGCTTTTTTATTAATTTCGTTTTCTTCGGCAGTAAAAGTTCCTGTAATGTTAGATTCTTCTGTAGCTTCTTCTTGAGTAATTAATTTACCAAAACGAGTTTGTAAGTTTTCAACTTCTTTGTTAATTAACTCTTCAGTAGCTACTATTTTATATTCGGTAATTTTGTTTTTACCTTCAATATCTACATTAAATTCAGGAGCTAAACCTAACTCGAACTCAAAAGAAAACTGGTCAGTATCCCATGAAAAATCATCTTTTACCACTGGTAACGGATTTCCTAAGATGTCTAACTTTTCTTCTACTAAAAATTTGTTTAAACTTTCTTGTAAAAGCTTGTTTACCTCATCAATCATTACAGCTTTACCGTACTGCTTTTTAACCATTCCCATTGGCACATGACCTTTTCTAAAACCAGGAATGTCTGCTTTTTTACGGTAATCGTTTAATACTTCTGTTACTTTGTCTTTATAATCTTCAGCAACAATATCAACTTTTACAATCGCGTTTAACGCATCTACATTTTCTTTTGTAATATTCATCTTTAATGCTATCTTCTTAAAAAATTGGGTGCAAAATTAATGTTTTATTTCTTGATAACCAAGCAATTTGATAATGTTATTAAAGTATTTAGCATTATCTTTCTTCTTCTCTTAACAAACTGAATAACAACGACCTAAATAAAGACAACAGAACACTAAAAAGCATCGCTGTAAAAAAGCCATTTACTGCAAAACCGCTTACTAAATTACTAGCTAATAAAATAACTATTGCATTTATTACAAACAAAAACAAACCAAGTGTTAGAATTGTAACAGGTAAAGTGAAAATTACCAACAATGGTTTTACAAACATATTTAACAATGCTATAACTGCCGCAACTACAATTGCAGTTGTATAACTAGAAACAGTTACTCCTGGTAAAAAATTAGCCAATATAATTACTGCCAATGCAGTTAATAAAAGTTTTAAAATAAAATTCATACGTTGTATTTAAAGTTACTATAAACTTAATCTAAAGTTATACCAATTTACAAAAACTGATTTATTGACAGCTTTTTTATATTTTTTTGTAAGTTTAAATAAAAAATAAAAACCTATGAAATTATTAAAAAACACTATACCTGTGCTTTTATTTCTTCTAATTATTGCATGTAATAGTACAAAAAAAGCTTCCTCTAATACTTCAAACAAAACATATAAGACTCCGCAAATTTTGTATAATGCTTACGTAATTACTTCTATTTCCAAAGATGATTCCTACGGATACTCTAAAGAAAACCCAATAAATGTTGGTGGCATGAAAGATATGACTGGAGCATTAAATCAAAGACGTTACTTAAATGGTTTAGCTGGACCAAACGGAGAAAACGTGACATATTTTAGAGCTGGTAGCTGTTGTAGTTTTAAATCTAAAAACGGAATTTTCGGAAACGGTTTATTGGATATTTATTTAGTGACTTGGGAAAACGCTAAAGACACAACTACTCTTTACCTGAACTTATATGACAAAGGAGAACTTAAAATACCTGTTGGGTTTACATCTATGTTTGATTAATTTCTCTTTCAATTAAACCTTTCATCTTTTTCACCGTCTTAGTAGTAACTTTAAAACAAAAACTATGAAGACATTTAAATACGTATTAAGTTTTGCCTTTTTAGGAATAGTTAGCATTGGATATGCACAACTAGGCAACAATATTAAAGAAGCTGTTCATAACAACAAAGCAATAAAAACCAACAAAGCTCAATTAAAAAGAGACATTAATGAACTTAAACAATTTAAAAAGAAAGTAAGAGCTTTTGAAAATGCTTTTATAGATCACAAGCAATATTTAATTAAAGAGCTTAAGATTGATCTTCTAAATGCCATGCACCGCGAAATTAACCAAAGCGAACTTAAAATTAATCAAGACAAAAGAGAATTAGCACAAAGTAAATCAGAAGCCAGAAACTCTAGTCTGGAAGCTAAAAAATCTCGAAGAGATATTCACTACCATAACTCAACAAAACAACGTAGAGAATATTTTGATGATGTAAGAGACAGAAGAGATGACATTAGAGACAAACAAGATGACAAGCGTGATCTACTAGCTCAAATAGCAAGAACAAATGAGCAAAAAGAAATTTTAAATAAAATTAAAGCATTTAACTTTTTAGCAAAACCAAAAAATGGTAAAAGAAAACTTACGGTAAATGCAAAACTTCTAAATAATTTTATAAAAACAATGGAAGCTGACATAAAAGCTACCAAACAAGAAATAAAAGAAGATAAAAAAGAACGAAGAGAGGACAGAAAAGAGCGAAGAGAAGATTATAGAGGATAAGAACCTTTGAAGAATTTCAAAACATTAAATTAAAAAGCCTTAACATAATTATGTTAAGGCTTTTATTTTATTGTAAGAAAGACACAACTTCATTATAAAAATCTGTTGGATTTTCTGCATGTAACCAATGACCAGCATTTGAAATACTAACAATTTTTGAATTTGGAAAATGAGCAGATATTAAATGTTGATCTTCTTTTGTAATATATCCAGATTTAGCCCCGCTTAAAAACAATGTATCTCCTTCAAAAACGGTAAAAGAAGGCAACCCCTTAACTACCTCATCATAATTAGCAGTTAATGATGATAAGTTAAAACGGAATGCTAATTCTTCCTTTTCTTTCCAAAAAGTATTTTTCAACAAGAATTGACGAACTCCAACCTGTGGTATTAATTCAGACAACTTCTCATCAACCTGTTTTCTTGTTTTATGCTTAGAAAAATCTACCGAATTTAGCGCTTTAATAATATCTTGATGATGCGGAGGATATTCTTTTGGCGCGATGTCAGCCACCAATAATTTATCAACAAACTCAGGATGTTTTACAGCATAAAGCATCACTGTTTTACCTCCCATTGAATGCCCCAATAAATTTACTTTATCTAAGTTATGGTGCTGTATATAATTATGTAAATCTTCCACTAACAAATCATAAGAAAAAGCATCGGTATGAAAACTTCTTCCATGATTTCTTTGATCTATTAGATGCACTTCAAAACCATCATCCGCTAATTTATTGGCATGACTTTTCCAATTATCTCCCATACCAAAAAAACCATGTAAAATTAACAGCGGTGTACCTTTTCCTAAAATTTTAGAATGAATTATGTCCATAGATTTTTAATTAGTTAAATAAGCTAACCTTTTAAACGTTCAACATACATATTAACCACATTTTGAATACCTAAGTATATACTTTCAGATATTAATGCATGTCCTATAGACACTTCATCTAAGTTAGGGATGTTTTGTTTAAAAAAGCGGATATTATCTAAATTTAAATCATGTCCTGCATTAATTCCCAAACCTAAATCATGCGCTAAAATTGCAGCTTCTGTATAAAGTTTAACTGCTTCGTAATTTCCTTTTTCATACTCTTTGGCAAAATGTTCTGTGTACAGTTCTACTCTATCTGTTCCAGTTTTTGCCGCTGCTTCAATAAGCTTTAAATCGGTATCAATAAAAATTGAAGTTCTAATACCCGCATTTTTAAATTCTGAAATTACTTCCTGTAAAAAAGTTTGATTATTAATAGTATCCCAACCTGCATTAGAAGTAATTGCATCAACAGCATCTGGCACTAAAGTAACCTGCGTTGGTTTTATCTCTAATACTAAGTCCATGAATTTTTTTATCGGATTCCCTTCTATGTTGTACTCTGTAGTAACTATTGATTGCAAATCGTAAGCATCTTGATATCGAATATGACGTTCATCTGGCCTTGGATGAATAGTAATTCCATTAGCACCAAACTCTTGAACATCGGTAGCAACTTGTAATAAATTAGGCGCATTTCCACCTCTAGAATTACGTAATGTTGCAATTTTATTAATATTTACACTTAACTTTGTCATTATAATAATTTAAAAACACAAAGGTAAACCATTAAAAGTTTTTAAACTATATTCGTAGTAATGAATATCAATGATTACATACTGAAAGAAATTAAAGCGTTATCGCTTAATAGCACGGTAAAAAAAGCACAAGGTTTGTGTAAAAATTTACCAATTACTCATATTCCAATTGTAAAAGGAAATAAGTTGATGGGATGTTTTGCTGAAGATGATATTCAAACCATAGAAAGCTTTAGTGCAGAACTTAAAGAATATCAATACCTCCTTCAACAATTCCATGCAGAGGTTTCCACTTCTTTACTAGAGTTAATTGCCTTGTTTGCTGAAAATGATTGTAATTTAATTCCTGTTTTAGATAAAGATAAAAACTATGTTGGTTATTATGAGCTAAGAGATATTTTAGACTTGTTTGCCAACAGTCCGTTTATGCATCAAGATAATGAGACTTTAATTGTATCTAAATTAAAAACAGACTTTTCTATGAGTCAGGTTTCACAAATTGTTGAAAGTAATAATGCCAAATTACTTGGACTATATGTATCTCATGAAACCCAAGACAATGTTCAAATTACTTTAAAGATAGCTTCTGATGAAATGAATGATATAATTCAGACTTTTAGAAGGTATGACTATACTATTTTGTCTTTAAGAGAAGATGATGAATATCTTGAAGAATTAAAAGAACGCGCCAACTATTTAAAAAAGTACTTAGACATGTAATTCATGTTTAGGATTCAACTAACTAAAAACTTACAGATTTGAAAAAAGTAGCAATTTACGGGCAATCGTATACTATAACTGCCGAGAAAGAAATTAATATTTTACTTCAAACCTTAGAAAAAAACAATGTAGAAATTGTGTTTGAAACACAATTTTACAATTTATTAGTTAGTAATAACTCTATTAATAAAGTTTACTCCACTTTTGATAGCTTTAAAGATTTATCTTCAGATTATGACGTAATGTTTACCATTGGAGGTGACGGAACAATATTAAGAGCCGTAACTTACATTAGAGATTTAAAAATTCCTATTTTAGGAATTAATACAGGGAGATTGGGCTTCTTAGCCACGGTTCAAAAAGATCAAATTGAAGAGGCAGTTAATTTACTTCAAAATAAAGAATACACACTTCAAGAAAGAAGTTTATTACAGGTAGAAACAAGTCCTAAAACCGATGATTTCAAAGAATTAAACTTCGCTTTAAATGAAGTTACTGTTGCAAGAAGAAACACCACTTCTATGATTGGTATAAAAACTTTTTTAAACAGTGAATATCTAACAAACTATTGGGCTGACGGATTAATTATTTCGACACCTACAGGTTCTACTGGTTATTCTTTAAGCTGTAACGGACCTGTTATTTTACCAAACTGTAAAAGTTTAGCCATAACACCTATTGCACCTCACAACTTAAATGCTAGACCTATGATTATTCCAGATGACTTAAACATACAGCTTGAAGTTAGCGCAAGAGAAAAAGATTTTTTAATTTCTTTAGACTCACGAATAACTACAGTACCTCAAGAAACCATTATCTACATTAAAAAAGCAGATTTCACTATTAAAAGCATAGTTCCAACCAATCAATCATACTTAAAAACACTTCGAGGCAAATTACTTTGGGGAGAAGATACACGAAATGAACCCACTGCTTAACAATAAATTCACTAAAAAGTAGTTAATCAAAAAAGACAGATTATTAACTTTTTAAAGCAAATTCAATTCCATATATTTGCACGCTATTTATCTAATGAAAACGTACATTTTCGCCATATTACTAGCTTGTTTTACAAGTAATTTATTTTCTCAAACCCATGAGTTAGGAATCTTTTTAGGAGGCACTAATTTTATTGGGGACATTGGTAGTACAAACTATATTTACCCCAACCAATTTGCTGGAGGTGTGGTTTATAAGTACAATTTAAATCCAAGAATGGCACTTAGAGGTAATTTAAATTACCTACCAATTAAGGGAGATGATACTGCATCGAGTAATCAGTACAGAAATTCTCGTGGTTTTACATTTACCAATACCATTTCCGAATTGGCGGCTGGAATAGAATTTAACTTTTTTGACTATAACATTAGAGAAAGAACAACCGCATATACACCTTACATTTTAGTACAATTTGCAGGCTACAACTCTAAAGCACCTGATTTTGTTGATGCAAACAACCGAGTTTTTTTTAAAAATAACTTTTCATTCTCTATTCCTGTAGGAATTGGCTTTAAAGGACGTTTAGCAGACAACTTAGCTTTTGCTATTGAAGCTGCTGCTCGCTTTACTTTTGATGATAATTTAGATTATACCACAGAAAAAATAGACGGACTTAATTTTGGAGGAAAAGGTAAAGATCATTACATGTTTACCGGTATTTCATTAGTATATACTTTTGGAAGACCTCCTTGTTATGCCGAAAGAGATTAACATGAGTAACTTAGTAAACAGCATAAATCTTAATAAAACGCCCAACCATATTGCAATTATCATGGATGGTAACGGCAGATGGGCAAAAGGAAAAGGAATGCAACGTGTTTTTGGACACAGAAACGCATTAACAGCCGTAAGAGAAGCTGTAGATGGGGCCTCAGATATTGGAACAAAATATATTACTTTGTATGCTTTTTCTACAGAAAACTGGAACAGACCCAAGTTAGAAGTAGATGCTTTGATGAGCCTTTTAATTTCATCATTAAAAAAAGAATTACCTGATTTTCAAAAAAATGGAATTCGAGTAAATAGTATTGGAAACATTGAACAACTACCTTCTAATGCACAAAAAGTATTACTAAACGTAATTAATCAAACAAAGCACAACACAACAATCACTTTAACCTTTGCTTTAAGCTATGGAGCTAGGGAAGAAATTGTTAATGCAATCAAAAACATATCTAAAAAAGTTGTTAATAAAGAAATAGATATTGAAAAAATTGACGAAAAAATTATAAATAATCATTTATATACATTTAATTTGCCCGACGTTGATTTGATGATTCGTACTAGTGGGGAACAACGAATTAGTAATTTCTTACTCTGGCAGATGGCTTACGCCGAATTATACTTCACAGAAGTTTTGTGGCCAGACTTCAGAAAAGAACATCTTTTTAATGCAATAATTGATTATCAGAATAGAGAACGTAGATTTGGAAAGACAAGTGAACAGATTGACAAAAATGAATAAAAATTCATTATTAGTAATGTTATTTATCATGGCTTTCGCCATGAGTACAAAAGCTCAAGAAACACCTAAAGATAGTTTACCACAGCAAAGTACTAGTAAAATACAATACGAAAAAGGTAAAGAATACATACTGGGAGGGATTACAGTTACAGGACTACAAAAGTTTAACGAGCAAACCGTTAGAGTTTATACTGGTTTAATTGATGGGCAACCCATCAAACTTCCTGGAGACAAACTTACAAGTGCAATCAAAAAGCTTTATGAAAGTAAGCAGTTTAGCGATGTAGATGTTTACTTATCTAAAATAGACGGTGAAACCGTATACATTCAATTTGATGTTACCGAACTTCCGCAACTTAATAAAGTTGAGATAACAGGTGTAAGCAAATCCAAATCTAAAGAACTTAAAGCCGAAACCGAACTTAAAAAAGGTATTCAAGTAACAGATAACTTAATTGTTACAACTAGAAACTACATTAAAAAGAAATATACGGATAAAGGTTTCTTAAAAACTAAAGTTTCTCTAAATACTAAAAAAGATACTTCAAGTACAAATACAGTGGATATGTTTATTCATATTGATAAAGGGGATCGTATTAAAGTTAAAGACATCAACTTTATTGGTAATAAAGCATTATCTGACTCAAGACTTCGTAGTGTTATGAAAAACACAAAACGTAAAGTTTTAGGTCGTTTCTGGAAATCCTCTAAATATATTGCTGATGATTATAAAGCAGATTTAGAAGCTATCTTAGAAAGATATAGTGAACTAGGTTACAGGGATGCTCGTATTTTAGAAGATAAGCTTGTATGGAATAAAGACAATACAATTAGTTTAGAAATTGAACTTGAAGAGGGTAGACAATACCGTTTTGCTGATATTATTTTTGTTGGAAATCAAAAATATTCTGATGAACAATTAAATAATTTCTTAAGAATTGATAAGGGAGATGTTTATAATGGTAAAGTTCTAAAAGAAAGAATTTCTGGAGATGGAACACCAGACTCACAAGATATTCAAACATTATATCATAACAACGGGTATTTATTCTCTACTGTTAATGCTGTTGAAACAAAAGTAGAAAACGACTCTATAACTGTTGAAATTAGAATTCGAGAAGACGAACCAGCAACTATTAAAAGAGTAACTGTTAGTGGAAATGATAAAACCAATGATCATGTAATTTTTAGAGAATTACGTGTTAAACCAGGTGATTTATTTAGCAGACAAAATATCATTAGGTCTATTCGTGAAATAGGACAATTAGGATTTTTTGACACAAATGTTACACCTGATGTAAACCCTGATTACGGAAACAAGACTACAGATATTAATTTTAATGTTGTAGAAAAAGGAGGTAGCCAAATTGAATTACAAGGTGGTTACGGTGGTGGTTCTTTTATTGGTACTTTAGGCTTATCTTTTAATAATTTTTCTATCAGAAACATTTTTAACAAAGAAGCATACAAGCCATTACCAATGGGTGATGGTCAAACATTATCATTACGTTTACAAGCAAGTAGAACATTTAATACGTATAGCTTTTCTTTTTCAGAACCTTGGTTAGGCGGAAAAACACCTAGATCGTTGTCGTTCTCTGTATATATGTCAAACCAATACAGGTTCAACTTTGCAACAAACGAAGTAGATAGAAACCAAAGCTTAAGTATCGTTGGTGCAACCATAGGTTTAGGCGAACGTTTAAAATGGCCAGATGATTTCTTTTCTTTATCTCAAAGTATAAGTTACCAACAAATCGATTTAAACAATTACCAGTATAGAGTTGGTAATTCTGATGCAATATTAAGTAATGGAGATTTAAATAACTTAGCCTACAATATTTCTTTAAGCAGAAATTCAGCAGGACCAAGTTTAATTTTCCCTACTTATGGATCTGAATTTACAATCAGAGCTAAAGCTACATTACCATACTCTTTAATAAACGGAAAAGACTATTCTGATCCAGGTCATATTCGTGGCTCTGAAGAAGAAGGTAGATGGTTAGCTGATAAATTTAGATGGTTAGAATACTATAAATTATCTGCCAAAGGAAAGTGGTACACTTCACTTGCTAACAAATTGGTATTAATGTCTAATTTTGAAATTGGTTACTTAGGTACTTACAACGATGAATTAGGATTAACTCCGGTAGAAAGATTTTTTGTTGGTGGTGATGGTTTACAACAAGGAAACCTTGATGGACGAGAAGTTGTTGGTTTAAGAGGTTATGAAAACAATGCATTATCATCAATAGATGGAGGTTCGATATATAATAAGTTTCAGTTAGAGTTACGTTATTCTATTACAGATAAGCCTTCTGCTTCTATTTATACTGTTGGATTTTTAGAAGCAGGTAATTCTTATGACAATTTTAAGTCTTTTAATCCGTTTGAATTAAAACGTTCAGCAGGAGTTGGAATTCGTATATTTATGCCTGCATTTGGTTTATTAGGTATCGATTTTGCTCATGGTTTTGATTCATTACCTGGTGATAGATCATTAAACCCAACAAAGTCTGGATGGCAAACGCATTTTATAATCGGAAGACAGTTCTAATATATACACAACAATGTGTATAGTTTTTTGGCACGGTTTTTTCTAAACACATTATACAAGATGAAAAAAAACATTTTTGCACTCGTTCTTTTATTTATTACCTGCATGAGTTCTGCTCAGAAAGCTCAGAAAATAGGTTATGTGGATATGGAATATATTTTACAAAGTATTCCAGAATATATAAAAGCTCAAAATGCTTTAAATGAAAAAGTAGCAAAGTGGCAAGTTAATCTTGATAAAGAAGCTAGAGCTATAGAGGTTTTAAAAACAGATTTAGCCAATGAAAAAGCTATTTTAACAAAAGACTTAATTGAAGAGCGAGAAGAAGATATTGCCATCAAACAAGAATCTTTAAGAAGGTTAGAATCTTTGTACTTTGGTCCAGATGGTGATATGTACATTTTGAGAAAACAATTAGTTCAGCCAATTCAAGATCAAGTATACAACGCAGTACAGAATATTGCATCTAGAGGAAAATACGATTTTGTATTTGATAAAACTAGTGACCTATTAATGTTGTATTCCAATAAAAAATACGATATTAGCGAACTTGTTATAAAAATGATCAATATAGATCAGAAAAAACAAGCCAAGCAAGATAAAATTGCTGAAAGAAAAAAACTCCTTAGTCAAGAAGGTATGTCTGAAGCTCAGAAGAAAAAACTTGAGCAAAAAGAGGCCTTAAAAAAGAAACGAGAAGAAGAAAGAAAAGCTAAGTACGACAAAATAGAAGCTAAAAGACAAGCGATATTAAAAGCAAGAGAAGAAAAGAAAAGGCTTTTAAGAGAAAAAAAAGAGGCTTTGAAAAAAGCTCAAGAAGAAAACAACAAAGAAGAATAAAAAATCAAATAGTTAACCGAAAAAAGAACACTTTAATTAAATTAGAACAAACATGAAACATTTAAAGACGTTATTATTAGTTGCAATTTTTACGATTGGTTTAGGTGGAGTGGCAAATGCACAAAAAACTGCACATATTAACACTGATAAATTATTAGCTGAGATGCCTGAAACAAAAGCTTTAAAAGCTGAGTTAGAAAGGTTACAAAAAACATACAGAGATGATATTGAAGGTATGTTTAAAAAATTAGAGGCTAAAGTAAAAAAATACGAAGCAGAAAGTAAAAGCCAAACTCAAGAAACAAACCAACAAAGAGCATTAGAAGTTCAACAAGATAGAGCTAGAATTGCACAAGCAGAGCAATCAATGAATCAGGAAATGGGTAAAAAATACCAAGAAAAATCTTTACCTATTTTAAAGAAAGCTGAAGATGCTATCAAAGCAGTAGCTGCAGAAAAAGGTATTATCTATGTATTAGATGCAGCTCCTGGTAAAGGTTTAATCGTTTATGATAAAGGAGAAGACATTTTCCCTGCTGTAAAAGCTAAATTAGGATTCTAATTAAAATTACATAAGTATTAAAAAACCTGCTTTTTAAAGCAGGTTTTTTTATTTTTGAATATATGATTAATAGCAATAAAAATAAGCCAATAGGCATTTTTGATTCAGGTATTGGAGGCACCTCTATATGGAAAGAAATACATGAACTTTTACCTCTTGAAGATACTATTTATCTTTCAGACAGCAAAAATGCTCCATACGGTATTAAATCAAGTAAAGAAATACGAAATCTTTCTATTAAAAACACTGACTATTTAATTGAAAACGGATGTAAAATTATAGTTGTAGCATGTAATACAGCCACTACAAACGCTATTACTTATTTAAGAAGTCACTATAACATACCATTTATTGGAATTGAACCCGCTATTAAACCTGCCGCATTACAATCAAAAACAAAGAAAATTGGAATACTAGCTACTAAAGGAACCTTAAATAGTTCTTTATTTGAAAAGACAGCCTCAAACTTTAAAAATGATATTGAAATAATAGAACAAATTGGTGTTGGCTTAGTTGAATTAATAGAGGAAGGTAAAATTTATTCAAATGAAATGAAATCGCTACTTACATTATACCTGAAACCAATGATTGCAAAAAATATTGATCATTTAGTACTTGGATGTACTCATTATCCATATTTAATTCCAGTTATTAAAGATATAATTGGCAATAAAATAACCATTATAGATTCTGGTTTAGCAGTTGCAAGACAAACTAAAAATATTTTGCATAGTAATAACTTACTAAGAAAAACTAATAATCATCAAAAGTCAGAATTTTACATAAATAAGGACAAACAAGTACTAGAATCTATAGTATCAAAATACACAAACGCTATGGTTTTTAATTCAGATTTCTAGAACATTTGACCATTAATATTAGGACAAGCAGAAAGTCTTTTAGTTCTACAAAAAACATTTAAACCTAAAGATATCTGATGAAAACCTCCATCAGCAAAAACGATATTATTTAATTGTTTTGTATAGGTATATGAAAACATAAATCTTTTATGGTTTATTCCTAATATAGGAGAAACATAATTTGCTTCCTCAAAAGAATTACCATCAAAAGTGCTTCTGTAGGACAATGCAGCCCATAATTGAGAATTTCCTAGCTTTTTATATACTTTAAAATTTAAGTCCGCAGTTTTTTCACCTGTTTGATCTTTATATTGAAACATTAAAGAAGGCTCAAATTGAAATTTATCGGCATTACCAAAAAAGTAACCACCACCTATTATATAATTTCTCAAATTTAAAGCATCAAACTCAGAGCTTAAACTATTTTTAGCGGTTAAGAAAATATTTTTAACCGTAAAATAGCTAGAGAAACCTCCTAAATGATAACCAATTCCAAAATCTGCATTAAAATAAAAATCACTTTGAATTATTTGCTGAACTTCAGGATCAAAACTTGTGAAAGATGATTGATCAACTTCATTTTGTACTGCTGATAAAGACAATCCAAATGATAATTGATTAAAAGTTTTTCCTCTTTCTAATTCTAAATGATATGCATACGTACCTTGAACGCCTTTTTGCGAATGATATCCATTCTTATCATTAAATAAAATAGCTCCGTAGCCAGCTTTTGATTCATTACTAACTTTTGCATGAAAACTTAGCGTTTGTAATTGTGGTGCGTTGTCTATTCCTAACCACTGACTTCTAGCAGTTAATCTTAATTTACCACACTCTCCAACTCCAGCAGCTGCAGGATGTACTAAATAAACATTGTCGGATAAATAATCTTGATAAATTGGTAAGGTTTCTTGGGCTATTCCTAAATAACTCAAAAAAAGAGTTGCAGTAACTAGTAATTTGGCTAAGAATTTCATCAGCTTTTTTTAAAAAACCAAATATATTTTATTTCAACTAAAAAAAAGAAATATTTAACAGCTATTATCATAAAAACAAGCATATGACATATATCATTATAAAAAACTACAAATTTTGTAATTTTAATGAAAACTAAAAAGATGAATAAAATTTTAATAATGATACTTATGATAGTATCAATATCTTATGGTCAAGATATTAAAAACTTAGAATATGTCTCTCCGTTTCATGATGGTTTAGCAGCTATAAAAAAAGGGAATCACTGGGCTTTTATTAATACAAAAGGTGAAATGAAAGTTCCGTTTCGAAAAGATTTGGTTGCCACAAAACACGAAGATGGAACGTATCCTGTATTTAATGACAACAGGTGTCCAATTAAAGTGAAGAAAAACGGAATTTATTACTATGGCTATATAAATAAGGTAGGAAGAATAATTATACCTCCTAAGTATTTAAATGCTTCGGATTATTTTAAGGGTAAAGCCATTGTTTTATTACTTCATAAAGACAAAACAAATAAAAAAAATTTAATGGGAAAGGATATAATATCTTACAGTTATGCAAATGTAATTATAGACTTAGATGGAAATACACAACAACATTTAACTGGATATACTAAAACCTCTTTATTGCCTCAGTATTTTAAAAATCCTCCTGAAATTAATTCAAAGTTTTTAAATAACTACTTATGCTTAGTAAAAGAAAATAATAAAATAACTATTAAAAAGATTGAAGATTAAAAGAATCTAAACGATGAATTAATAAAGGTATCGTAAATAAAACTTGATATTTTTTTTAGTAAAGTATTTGAACTAACAACCAAGGTTACCAAATCTAACGAAAATAATAAACTGTAGACTCATCACACTTTTAAAAATCTAAACTTATTTAATTATAAAAAAATTATATTGGTTCTAAAAATTGGAAAATGTTGGAAGATTTACTTGTTGGCAGAAATTAATCAAAGGATTAAACCCTTACAATAAAATATAACTAAAGTATAAACAAAAAAAGCAATCATTTCTGATTGCTTTTCTAGTAGCGGGAGCTGGACTCGAACCAGCGACCTTCGGGTTATGAGCCCGACGAGCTGCCTACTGCTCTATCCCGCGATTTGCGAGTGCAAATATATGACTTTTTTTAAATAGTAACCAAATTAAATCAAAACTTTTTTTTATTTTTTTTATAAATCATCAAAATAATAAAAGAGTTACCTTTGCATCATGACACATAAAGCAGGTTTTGTAAACATAATTGGCAACCCTAATGTGGGAAAATCTACATTAATGAATGCCTTGGTAGGTGAAAAATTATCTATCATAACTTCTAAAGCACAAACTACCAGACATAGAATTCTTGGTATTGTAAATGATGATGATTATCAAATAATTTTTTCAGACACTCCTGGCATTATTAAACCTGCCTACGAGTTGCAAGAATCCATGATGGATTTTGTAAAAACCGCCTTTGATGATGCTGATGTATTAATATATATGGTAGAAGTTGGTGAAACCGCTTTAAAAAATGAAGCCTTTTTTAATAAAATCATCAATAGTAAAATACCTGTTATACTTCTTTTGAATAAAATAGATAAATCTACGCCTGAAGAAGTAGAATCTAAAATCAACTATTGGCGTGAAAAAGTTCCTAATTCGTTTGTCTATGTAATATCAGCACTTGAAAAATTTAACGTAGAAGCTGTATTTTATAAAATTATAGAGTTGTTACCAGACTCACCTCCTTTTTACCCTAAAGATCAATTAACAGATAAACCAGAACGCTTTTTTGTTAATGAAACAATTAGAGAAAAAATTCTTCAACACTATAAAAAAGAAATTCCATACTCTGTAGAAGTAGAAACTGAAAGTTTTGTTGAAGAAGATGGAATTATCAAAATAAGATCCGTAATTATGGTAGAAAGAGATAGTCAAAAAGGAATTATTATTGGCCATAAAGGATCTGCAATTAAACGTGTTGGCACAGATGCCCGTAAAGATTTACAACACTTTTTTGATAAAAAGGTGTATTTAGACTTATATGTAAAAGTAAATAAGGACTGGAGATCTAGCGACAGACAATTAAAACGTTTTGGCTATAAAGAGTAACGTTTTGTAACCCTAATTTTTTATTAAGCTAATACTAAGTTAACCTTACTGTACTTTTTTTGCCAGCGAAATAAAGAAACATACTAATCAAGCATAAATAATAATCCCCAACTATTATTTAAACAAACAACTATTGATTTGATATACCAATAGTTGTTTTGTTTTATATAAACACTACCTTTGCAACAAATTTGTATAAATGAGTAGCATTGTTGCAATTGTTGGAAGACCCAACGTAGGAAAATCAACGCTTTTTAACCGTTTAATAAAACGTAGAGAAGCTATTGTTGACTCTGTTAGTGGAGTTACTCGAGATCGTCACTATGGAAAATCAGAATGGAATGGTAAAGAATTCTCTGTAATTGATACAGGAGGTTATACCGTTGGTTCTGATGATATTTTTGAAGAAGAAATTAGAAAACAAGTTCAGTTAGCTATAGAAGAGTCTGATATCATTGTTTTTGTTGTAGATGTTGAACAAGGAATTACTCCTATGGATGATGCAGTAGCAAAAATATTAAGACAAGTAAACAAACCTATTTTTATTGCAGTTAACAAGGTAGACAATGCAATGAGGGCAGCTGATGCTGTGGAGTTTTATAGCCTTGGGTTAGGAGATTACTATACTATATCATCAATTAACGGAAGTGGAACAGGTGAATTATTAGATGCTGTTGCTGAAAAAATTCCTGAAGACGAAGAAGTTGTTGAAGATGAATTACCTCGTTTTGCCGTAGTAGGTAGACCAAACGCTGGAAAATCTTCATTTATTAACGCTTTATTAGGCGAAGACAGAAACATTGTAACCAATATTGCCGGTACTACTAGAGATTCTATTGATACTAAATACAATCGTTTTGGTTTTGAATTTAATTTAGTTGATACGGCGGGAATCAGAAAAAAATCTAAAGTAAAAGAAGACTTAGAGTTTTACTCTGTAATGCGTGCTGTTAGAGCTATTGAACATTGTGATGTTGCCATTCTAGTTGTTGATGCCACAAGAGGTTTTGAAGGTCAGGATGAAAAAATATTCTGGTTAGCAGAAAAAAACAGAAAAGGTATTGTGGTATTAATTAACAAATGGGATTTGGTAGAAAAAGAAACCAATACCGTACGTGATTTTGAAAACAAAATCAAAGAAACCATCGCTCCTTTTACAGATGTACCAATCATTTTCACTTCTGTATTAACAAAACAGCGTATTTTTAAAGCAATAGAAACTGCTGTAGAAGTTTTTGAAAATAGAAAACGTAAAATTCAAACAAGTAAGTTAAATGAAACAATGTTAGATATTGTTCAAAACTTTCCTCCTCCAGCAACCAAAGGTAAATTTATAAAAATTAAATACTGTATGCAGCTACCTACGCATACACCTCAATTTGCTTTTTTTGCAAATTTACCTCAATATATAAGAGACCCTTACAAAAGATTTGTTGAAAACAAACTTAGAGAACATTACAATTTTAGTGGTGTACCTATAGGAATTTATTTTAGACAAAAATAAGTTTAACATTTCTTTATAACATAAGGTAGTTTTTTTATGTTGCTTTGTAGCAAACTATGCTAAAAGCCATGAAAAAACTACTTTTTTTGTTGTGTTTTCTATGCACAATAACTTCTTTCTCTCAATCTTATAAATTTAATATCAGCGGTAAAATTCTTAGCGATAAAGATAAAAACCCAATAGAAACGGCTACTGTTCATCTTGAAAAAGCAAAAGACAGCGCCATTGTAACCTATACAATTACAGATGAACTAGGGAGTTTTAATTTAGAAGGAAAATCATTTCAAAAGGATGTTAAACTATTTGTATCTTTTATTGGCATGGAATCTTATCAAAAAAAGATAGACCTAGGTAAAAACAACAACATAAACCTTAAAAACATTTATTTAAAGGAAGAAAGCAATCTTTTAAATGAAGTAGTTGTAAAGTCTAGAGCTCCTATTACCATTAAAAAAGACACTCTTGAATTTAACGTAAAATCTTTTAAAACAAAAAAAGATGCGAACGTTGAAGACTTATTAAAAAAACTTCCAGGTGTTGAAGTAGATGAGCAAGGTGCCATAACCGTAAATGGTAAACCTGTAAATAAAATTTTAGTAAATGGAAAACCATTTTTCGGAAATGATCCTACAATTACAACAAAAAACTTATCAAAAGAAATTATAGAAAAAATTCAGATTACAGATACAAAATCAAAATCTGAAGCATTCACTGGAGAAAAAGGAGACACGGATAACAAAACCATCAATTTAACCATAAAAAAAGAAAATAATAAAGGTTGGTTTGGTAGAGTTTCTGCAGGCGCAGGTACTGATGACAGGTATGAAGTAGCTACCATGATTAACCGGTTTGATAACGATACCCGAATAAGTGTACTTGCAAGCACCAATAATATAAACTCTCCAGGTTTTAGCTTTGGAGAAATTAATAAAATGTATGGTAATTCTGGTGGTTTTTGGATGAATTCTAATGGTTCATTTGGTATTAACGGACGAAATTTTGGTGGCGGACAAGGTATTGTTACCTCTAAAATTGGTGGTTTAAACTTCTCTGATAAGTTTAATAAAAATACAGATGCTTCTTTTAATTATTTTTTCTCAGGTAGTGATTCTTACAATAATTCAAAAAGCAATAGAGCTTTCACCTTACCTGACAGAAATTATTTTACAAATACGAATTCATCTTATAACGGAGAGAATGAAAACCATATGGTAGATGCTAATGTTGATATAGAAATAGATTCTACTTTTTTAATTAACATCTCGCCTTCATTTACTTTTAATAAAAGAAATGACATTTATAGCTCTGATGAAGAGTCTTTAAACGAAAATAACGAAATTACAAATAGTTTTACCAGCGCTACAATATCAAAATCATCCGTAAAAAACTTCTCTAATGACCTTGATATCACTAAAAAAATTGGAAAAAAGGGAGCTTTTATAAAAGCTACTATTACAAATAGTATAGACCAAACAAATAGTGATGAACTAAACAATTCTTTAATTGAATTTTTTGGAACTAATCCTAGTTCTGAAAGTAGAGATCAATCTACGGATACGGATGAAGACTTTTACAGAATAGGATCTTCTATTACCTACAGACAACCTTTTATTGCTGAAAAACTATTTTTAGACATTAAATACAGCTATGATTACAATCAAAGAGAAAACAAAAGAAGTACTTTCGACTTTGATGAGAACACCCAAGAGTACAATATATTTAACACCGATTTAAGCTCTAACTTTGTATATAATGACATCACCAAAACACCTGAAACTAATTTAATTTACAAAACTAAAAAAACACGTTTTAATATTGGAGTTGGTTTAGTAAACAGAACGTTAAACAATCAAGATGCTTTAAGACCAAACTTAAGTTTAGAACGCTCTTTTAACAATATAAAATTAGACGCAGGATATAGATATCGATTTGACTCTAAAGCTAATTTATACCTAGATTATTCTTTAAACAACAACGCTCCAAGTATTAATCAATTACAACCATTTACTAACGTTAATAACCCATCTAATTTAGTAACCGGTAATCCTAATTTAAGCCCGTCACAAAACCATAGAATTTATGCTAATTTCAATAAGTTTAATTGGCAAAAAAGAACCGGAATGTTTTTTTATGCTAGTGTAACTTTATATAAAAATCAAATAGTATCTAACACTACAATAGATGATAACTTAGTAAGATCAACAACTTATAATAATGCTGATGGTGGATATAACGCTTGGGCAGGTGGAAGTTATAGCAAAAACATTAAATTAGATTCTATCACTAACTTAAAACTAAGAGTTGGTACTCGTTTTAACGCAGATAGAAATATAAACTTTTTTAATGGCGCTAAAAATATTGCAACTAATAATGCTATATCACCATACGTGCACTTAACCTTAGATTGGAATAAAATTATTAATATAGAACCTCGTTATTCGGTAGATTTTACAAACACTACATATAATACAGAAGGTTTCGAAGATCAAAATTTCACACGTCATAATTTTAGATTAAGAACAAGAACTAATATTCCTAAAAAAGTAGAGTGGCTTAATGATATTAATTATTTTTTCAATCCTAATGTAATTGGTTTTAATAAATCTTCTTGGTTTTGGAACTCAAGTGTATCTTATAGTCTTTTTAACGATAAAGGAACTATTACTTTAAAAGCTTATGATCTTTTAAACCAAAATAACAATGTACAAAGAAGAGCTACACAAAACTTTATTGAAGATTCAGAAAGTACCATTTTACAACAATATTTTATGGTAGGCTTTAGTTGGAAATTTAATAGCTTGAGTCGTCCTAAAATAGGTTGACAGTTTTAAAAAATATATTTAAACCAGAGAAGCTAGCTTCTCTGGT
>NZ_JBHTJR010000029.1:0-33241 GCF_042676005.1 Tenacibaculum geojense
CTTTTTCTTGCGTAAACTGTTATTCATAAAATAAGTCTTATTGGTGTAAACTTATTTTAGGACGGGACATAAAATAAATAAAAGCCTCACTGTAAGTGAGGCTTTTTTATTCAAATAATAAATAAACTAAAGCTATTAGCTTTTTAATGCTTTTTGGATTACGGTATGTGTGTCATGTGCCTTAGCAAGTTTAGCCCAGTCTAAAGCAGTTCTTCCATAATCAGATTTTACCTTTATTTTCGCTCCATTTTCTATTAATAATGAAGCAATTTTAGATTGATTATACCTAGCAGCAAACATTAATGGAGTTAATCCACCAGATTTTTTGTTAACATTCTCACCGTTTTCAATCATTGCTTTTACAGCATCATAATTTCCAGATTGAATTAATTTACAAAACGGACTTACTTTTACATAATTTGTTTCATAATTTGTAGAATTTTCAGTAATGGTGTTTGCAGTTGCAGAGAAAGTTACTGCTGCTAATACTAAGATTGATAAAACAACTTTTTTCATGGTTTTAGAGTTTTTAAATTAATAGTAGTGTTTGCTTATAAGACTCCGTTTTTTATTTTTTGTTGCATCTTAAAATAACAATTAACGTAATAATAACACTTTTAAACATTTGTTTAACATTACTGACAATCAATTAAATATGTTAAAAATTTATATTTTTTTTCTCCTATTTAATTGTGTGCATAACTAACTGATATAAAAAGAGTTAAATAATGTTAAATTTTTTAGTTTATTTTTAATAAATTCACAATCAATAATTTAAAACCGAAACTATGAGTAAAAAATTATTGTATCTAATAGGTATTGGTATTACCATACTTATCGGAACATATTTTTATTGGTTACTTTGTTGTAAAGCTTGTGAAGAAGAGGCAACAAATAATCAGGTTACCAAAGAAATAAAAGAACTTACAACACCAAAGCAAAAGCCAGCTACTTATAATGCTTTTGTTGTTAATGATGTTGATGGAAAAAAAATTATAAATACTTCAGATAACTTTAATTTTGAAGCCTCAGGATTACAATTCATAAAACCAGTTACTGCGGTTTTAGATACAGAAATATCTAATTTAAAAGAGTATTTAAGTGTAAATGCAGATAAAACTATTGCAATTGAAGGTTTTTACACTTCATCAGAAACCAATGTTTCTGCATTTCCTAATTTAGGGTTAGCCCGCGCAAATGCAGTTAAAAATTATTTTGTTTCTAAAGGAATACCTTCAGCAATTATGAATACATCAGGAACATTAAATGATAATTTAGTTGCAGATTCTTTGCAAGTTTTTCATGGTCCGTTAGCATTTACCCTTTTACAGAAAAAAGATAATTCAGATGCTATTAATCAACTTACACAAGAATTAAAAGACAATCCTTTAATTCTCAATTTTAAGACTGGTCAAGCCAATATAAACTTAACCAATGAACAGCGAGAATATTTTGCTAAAGTAGCTAGGTATTTAGATAAAGTTCCAGAAGGTAAGATTAATGTTACAGGTCATACAGACAGTCAGGGAGATGCCGACTTAAATCTAAAGTTAGGTTTAGATAGGGCCAATTTTGCAAAAAACTATCTCATAAAAAATGCAACAATACCTGCAGATAAAATAGCTGTTTTTTCTAAAGGCGAAGCTGAGCCCATTGCAGATAATTCTACTTCAGAAGGTCAAGCAAAAAATAGACGAACTGTAATTTCAATTAAATAACTAACCTTAAAAAAAAATTATTCATGAATTGGTGTATACTTATTCCGTTACTTGTAGGATTAATTTCTGCTATTTTAGGATATTTGTTAGGAAGACTTTTTGGTTATAAAAATAATGAATCTGAAACCTATATTGCCAGAATTTCTCAATTAGAATCAGATTTGGAAGCCTGCAAAAAAAGTAGAAATACTTTAGAAAATGACTTACAATCTGCTAAAGATAGTATTACTAAATTATCTGCAGATGACGATGTTCATATTTCTTCGTTTTCTGTCCCTGTTAAAGACGTACCAGCAGTATTTTTTAGTGCCGATGCCGCTAAAGCAGCTTTTGGTAAAAAAGTTAAACAAGATGATTTGAAAATAGTAGAAGGTATTGGACCTAAAATAGAACAGTTATTTCATGGTTTTGAGATTAAAACATGGAAAGCTTTAAGTGAAACTTCTGTAGAAAAATGTAAAGAAGTTTTAAAAAGTGGTGGAGATCGTTTTAAAATGCACAATCCAGGAACATGGCCTAAACAAGCTCAATTAGCTTACGAAGGTAAGTGGAAAGAGCTTGTAGAATGGCAAGATAAATTAGATGGCGGAAAAGCTTAAAAATAAAAACCACAACATATGTTGTGGTTTTTTAATGGTATTTTACTTTTCGTAAAACTCTAATAACATCCTTATACTTAATGTACGTTATTTTATCTTCTAGATTTTTAATATAATCTTTAGCTTTTTCTAATCGTTCTATAGCATCTAAATATCCGTTGAGGTAACAAATCAAATAATTATTAGGAAGCTTAAAAACATCTTCATGTTCTGTAACTGATAACGAAATATTTCTTTCTATTTTACTTACAATAGCATTGCAATTATTATAAATATGTTCAATTATATCTGGATTGTATACAGGCGGGTCAAAAAGATAGTTTTTAATAATTTCTAGTTTTCCGTTTTCTTTAAAATGAATAATAGTTTTTTCTAACGGATAATGAGTTTCATCTTTTTCTAAACCTAAGGTTATAAATTCTGTAATTATAAATGAATGATTGTTGTATTTTATTTGAACCTCATCTAAAGAAGAATAAAACAACTGAACTTGTTCATTAATTAATTCAATATCAACCCTAGAAAAAAAAGCTTGATCATTTCTTATAGTTTTTTTACCAGCCCAACACAATACAAATTGTTCGTTAAATACTTTGTATTGAGGGTTATATTCATTTTTATGTTTATTAAAAAAATCAAAAACACCATCTAAAGTAAGTTGAATGTTGTTATTAGCATTTTTTTCTAAAGAGGTAACAATTTGTTTATTGCTATTTTTTAATTGAAAATCTGTAGTTGCAGGTATTGAGTTGCTACCTTGCCTGTAAAAAATAGTTCCTTTTTTATATTTCCATGCATTTTTAGCTAATGATGAAATTAAGTTATTAGGATAAATTGTTACTAAACCAACTACTTTATACCTTGGTAAGCCTGGAAAAGGAACGTTTTCGTAAGCTATTTTAGGAGGATTTTTTAAATAGGCATTTACTAAGTTTTGAATTTTACTATCATCAAAAAAATCTACACCAACAATGGTATTTTCTTCATCTTCAATACCAATAACAATGTAAGATTTATTTTCAGGGTTTGAGTTAGATAATGCACAAATGTGTTTTATAAACTTAGCTTTGCCTTCTTTGCTATCTAACAACAAACGCTCTTTTTTGTCGTAAAAACTATTTTCATCATTATGAGTTAATAAGTTTTTTATTAAAAGGCGTTTGTTGATCATGATTTAAGCTGTTTTTACTCCTCTACTTTTTTCTAGTAAGTAAAACCAATCTTCTATTTCTAAATTAATTTTATCTGCAATAACTGCATTTTTTAATCGTGTTTTATTGGTGGTACCTACTACTGGAATTACATTTGCGGGATGCATAAAAATCCATGCTAATAATAACTGATTAGGAGTTGCATTATATTTTTTAGATAAGTCATGTAAAGCTTCTATAATTCTGTTAGTTTGTGGAGTTTCTTCTCTAAAAGCACTTCCTAACGGGCTCCAACACATTGGTTGTATTTGGTTAGTTGTAAAATAGTCTAAAGTTCCATCAAACATAGGAGTTGTTTGTGTTAAAGAAAACTCTATTTGATTGGATGTAATTGGTATTTCAGTTTGAATTAAATCCATCTGACTAGCAGTAAAGTTAGAAACACCAAAGTCAATTATTTTTCCATCTTTTTGAAGTTTATCTACAGCTTCTTTAATTTCATCAGCTTTCATTAACGGACTAGGTCTGTGTAATAAAAGAACATCTAAATAATCAGTATTTAATTTTTGTAGCGATTGCTCAACACTCCAAATAATATATTCTTTGGAATAATTGTAATGTTTTACTCTATTATCTCTAGATTTACCTACATATTGAATGCCACATTTAGAGATTATTTGAACATCTTTTCTTGCAATACCACTTTTAGTAAAAGCTTTACCAAAAGCAGCTTCTGTAGTATAATCACCATAAATATCTGCATGATCAAAAGAGGTAATACCATGTTCTACACAATATTCCATCAATTCAATCATAGCGTCTGTTGATAATTGTTTACCCCATTCACCCCATGACATGCATCCGGCGATAATATTTGATAGTTTAGTTTTCATTTTTATGTAAAATTGTAGCACTTGCCTGTGCTGTTGGATATACTACTAAATCTTCAATATTTACATGATACGGTCTTGTTACTACAAAGTGAATTATATCTGCTATATCCTCTGCTTGTAGTGCCTTGTATCCTTTATAAACATTTTGTGCACGAGAAGTATCGCCTTTAAAACGAACTTCTGAAAAATTAGTTTCAACTGCACCAGGATGTATACCACTTACTCTAATATTATGTTTATTTAAATCTATTCTCATGGATTTATTTAAGGCATTTACGGCATGTTTAGATGCACAGTATACATTTCCGTTAGGATATACTTCTTTGCCTGCAATAGAGCCAATATTTACAATAAAACCACTATTATTTGTTATCATTTGAGGTATTATTGCTTTTGATACATATAAAAGACCTTTTACATTTCCATCTATTAAACTCATTGTTATATTTGTTTGTATAAAGGTAAAATATTTAATGTAAATGATATGTTATAAAAAAGAAAAAACCGCCCCTCTTGGGAGCGGTCCTTCTTGAATTGGTTAAAAATAACCAACCAAAAATCAACTAACCAAACTTTATTTTAAATATTTTTCTTTACTCTTTCTTATTATTTTAGTACGTTTTCTTCCGTTATTCCTTACAATATCTTTGGTATTTTCTTTACCATTTTCATTTTTTAAGTATTGTAAAAAGCCTCTACCTCTAAAGGTATAATAGGTACCAGATGTTGTGTGAAATAATCTTATTTCGTTGTCATTTAAAACGGTTAACTCAAAGTATTCATTATCTCCACCATCATAATTTAATGTTAAACCTTTTAAGTTGTTTTCTCCAATAATGTTAAACACCTCATAGCTACCAACATAGTCCCAATATATATTGTCAATATTCGTGCCATTTGGATCGTGTGATGAATAAAAAGTTGTAGTATTTTCTGGAGTAAACTGTAAATAATTTTCTTCGTCAAACGCGTTGTTATTTACTTGAATAGTGTTTGTTTTTTCCCAAGCTACATATTCTTGTAAAAAATATTCAATATTATCATAAAATAATCTAACGTAATCAAAAGTATTTGTTTGATAACCTATTAAATAATAACTCACATTTTGATTTAAATCATCTATTCTAATTTCATTATTACTAATTACAACTACATCAAAATCAAAGTATCCATCAATATCATGTCTAGTTTCTAAATAACCGTCAAAAGTACTGTAGTTACCAACCATTATACCTAAACCATTACCTGTAAATCCAATATCAACAATATTATTATTGGCATACATTCTTCCGTTTAAAAAAGATACTGTAAAGGCTCTTGATAAAAATGGCACATCACCTGTACCGGTTGTTCTGTGGTAGTCTATATACCATAAATCGTATCCAGATACAACTTCTTCTAGAGGAATAAAATCATCATCATTATTATTAACTACAACACATGATGTGAATAGTATGCTAGATATTAGTATTAATGCAAGTAATTTTAAAGTTCTCATAAGCGTTGGTTTTACGGTTACACTTTTATAGTTTCAAAATGTATGCCAAAAAATAAAGCCACTTTAAAAAAGCGGCTCATAAATGGTTTCTAAATGGGTGTTTTTTATTGATACATTACTTTTTTACCTTGTGTAAGGTTGGTAATTTTAAAGTATTTAGTTGTATTGTTTTCTTTGTAAGAAATTATTGCTTCATTGTCTTTTAGTTCAAACGGAAAATTAGATGTTACATTTGGTAAGGTATTTCCGTATTCACCAGCAGTATCTTTTTGTAATTGTAAGTCTTTTTTACTGTTTACAGATGAAGTATTGAATTGAGCCATTACTATTTTTTCAGCATCATTTCCTTTAAAACTAACCGCAGCTTTTTTCCCTTTGTAATAAATTGAATCAAAAGCAATGGTTTTTGGCGCAGTGTAATAAACAGTTACATTAATTCCGCTAACACCTTCCATACCACCAACCCAATTGGTATAAGTTGTCTTTGTAATGGTAAAAGGAGGATTTGTTACAAGTTTTTTACTAGCACATTGCGTGATTCCTAAAGTTATTAATAGTAGACTTAAAAGTTTTATTAATTTCATAAAAATATTTTTAAAATGACATTCAACCACTATGCCAAGGTACAAATTTTATGATTATAAAATTGTTTTAACTAGTTTTACTAAATGATGAATTTTAGTTACTGGGAGCTTAAAGAATGGTTTTCAAATATAGATTATACAATAATTGGTAGTGGGATAGTTGGTTTAAATTGTGCTTTACAATTAAAAAACAAATACCCATCCGCCAAAATTATTATAGTAGAAAAAGGATTGTTACCTCAAGGTGCTAGTACCAAAAATGCTGGTTTTGCTTGTTTTGGAAGTCTTTCTGAATTATTAGATGATTTAGAATCTCATTCTGAGCAAGAAGTGTTAAATTTAGTAATTAAAAGATGGGAAGGTTTACAATTATTACGAAAAAACTTAGGAGACAAAGCTATAGACTTTCAGCAACACAAAGGATTTGAATTGTTTAATGACGATGCTTTTTTTACTAAATGTGTAGCACAGAAAGATAAAATTAATCAATTACTAAAACCAATTTTTTCTTCTGACGTATTTACGTTGTCTGATAATACTTTTAAATTTAAAAATATTCATAACACTTATGTTGTTAATAACTTTGAAGGACAAATTGATACTGGAAAAATGATGCATCATTTACTACAAAAAGTTCAGCATTTAGGTATAAAAATAGTTAACAATATTTCTGTAGAAAGTTTTAATGAAAAGAATACAGGTGTTGAGGTTTTTACAGATAAATTATCTTTTCAAACTCAAAAATTACTTATTGCTACAAATGGTTTTGCTAACAAACTTTTAAATGAAGATATTGAGCCTGCAAGAGCACAAGTATTAATAACAAAACCGATTAAAAATTTACCTATTAAAGGAACTTTTCATTTAGATAAAGGATATTATTACTTTAGAAATATTAATGATAGAATCCTTTTTGGAGGAGGAAGAAATCTTGATTTTTCTAAAGAAAACACAACAGAATTTGGAACCACAACCCTGATTCAAGAATCTTTAGAAAATATTTTACATACGGTTATTTTACCAGAAATTCCTTTTGAAATAGCGCATAGATGGAGTGGAATAATGGGCGTAGGAAATCAAAAAAAGTCTATTGTTAAACCAATATCAAATAATGTGTTTTGTGGTGTTCGTTTAGGAGGTATGGGAGTTGCAATAGGTAGTTTAGTAGGGAAGGAGTTAGCCGATTTAGTATGAATATAAAAGAAGAATTATACAACGCCTGCTGTGCGTATGTTATTAAAAAAGAGAAAACTGTTAAAGATATCATTTCATCAAATCAAAAAGCATTACAATCAGAAACTAAAAGTTCTGCTGGAGATAAGCATGAAACAGGACGAGCTATGTTACAGTTAGAAATGGAAAAAGCAAGTCAGCAAATAGCTGTGGTAGCTGCCATGAAAGAAACCTTAGCTAAAGTTAATTTTAATACAACAAATAAGATTGTAAGCTTAGGTAGTTTAGTTACTACTAATTTAGCAAACTATTATTTTGCTGTAGGAGCTGGACAAATTCTTATTAATGATAACATGTATTTTGCCATATCTGTAGCCTCGCCAATTGGCAGTTTATTGTTAGGAAAACAACAAGGTGATTCTGTATTATTTAATGGTAAAAATATTATTATTAAGCATGTTGAATGATTGAAAATGAAATACTTGTGTTTTCTTTAATTTCTAGTGAATTTGCAACAAATAACGTTTGGTTATTATAATCAACTTCAATTAACCAGTAATATCCTTTAAAATATGCGTTTTTAACAACACCGCTATAATTTCCTTGATTATCAATTTTAATTTGATGCGGATACAATAAAAATTCTTTATGATCTATTGTAAATACATTTACATCATCAAATAAAGCAGCAACATACGTAGTTTTTGGATTTTTATATAATTGTTTTGGGTGCGCATGTGCAACTATTGTATTATTTTGAATTACAATCATGTCATCAGCAAAAGATAAAGCATCATTACCATCATGAGTAGCTACTATGCAAGCTATGTTTTTTTGTTTTAAGTAAGCAAATAATTTTCTTCTTAATGAGTTTTTTTTAAAATTATCTATTTGACTAAAAGGCTCATCTAATAATAAAAGCTCAGGTTCTTTTGCTAAAGCTTTAGCAATTGCTACACGTTGTTGCTGACCACCACTTAGCGTTTTTACTTTTACATCAGCAAAATCGGACATTTCTATTACCTCTAAAAGCTCTTGAGTTCTTTTTTGAGCTTCTTTGGGATAAAATCTTGATAGATATTTTGAAATATTCTCTGCTACCGAGGTATAAGGCATTAGATCAAAATTTTGAGGAACATACTTAAAAAACTCCATTCCTGGAACTAAATGATGCGCAGGACCTAAAATCTGTACATCATTCCAAAATAAAGTACCATTTGTAGCATCTAACAAGCCATAAATTACTTTTAATAAAGTAGATTTTCCGCATCCACTTTCTCCCATAATACATAAATGTGCTCCTTTTTGTAAGGTAAAATTGATGTTTTTTAAAACCGGAGGTTGCTTCTTGTACTGAAATGTAAGATTATTAACTTGTAGCATAGGTGCAAAGTTAATTAACTTGTACAAAAAGAAAAACCGACATTATTAATGTCGGTTTTGATGTTTATACGTTTCTTTCTATATACCTGATAATGCTTTTAGCAATATCTTTTTGTGTTGCTTTTTCTATACCTTCAAGTCCAGGTGAAGAATTTACCTCTAAGATTAACGGACCTCTGTCTGACTGTAACATATCTACACCAGCAACTCCAAGTCCCATTACCTTTGCTGCTTTTAAAGCTGCATTTTCTTCTTCTTCAGATAGTTCAATAATTTCTGCAGTTCCACCTCTATGAAGATTCGATCTAAACTCACCTTCTTTACCTTGTCTTTTCATAGCACCAACTACAACACCATCTACAACAAAAGCTCTAATATCTGCTCCTTTAGCTTCTTTAATAAACTCTTGAACAATTACTCTAGCTTGAAGTCCATTAAAAGCCTCTAATACAGATTCTGCTGCTTTTTTTGTTTCAGCTAATACCACACCAAGTCCTTGAGTACCTTCTAATAATTTAATAATTAACGGAGCACCACCTACTTTTTTAATTACTTCAGATGTGTCTTTAGAATAATTAGTAAAAACAGTTTTTGGTAACCCAAGGTTAGCTCTAGATAATATTTGTAAGCTTCTTAGTTTGTCTCTTGATCTAACTAATGCTTGCGATTCAACAACAGAAAAGGCTTTCATCATTTCAAATTGTCTAACCACAGCAGTTCCATAAAAAGTAACAGAGGCCCCAATTCTAGGTATTATAGCATCTACATCAGTAATTAATTCATTGTTGTATACTATGGCAGGTTTTTTCTTTTCAATAATTAAATCACACTTTGTATGATCTAATATTAACATTTCGTGTTTTCTTTTTACACCTGCTTCGTGTAAACGTTTAGTAGAGTATAATTTTGGGTTTCTAGATAGAATTACAATCTTCATTATGTTATTTTATATTATCGGCTAAGTTTTTTTTAGACACATCTACTACAAACTTTTTAGTTAAAAATTTTCGTCCTATTAAAACAGGATAGCTCATTTTAGACCTGTTTGCTAAGGAAAATTCAACACGGTAACGTTTTCCAAAAAAGAGTACCGAGGTTTTTACCAAGTATCGTTTTTGAATTTTACCGTTAGAACTACGAACCTTTTTTATTTTATAATTAGTAGTAGTTATTAATTGATTATTATATTTTTCTGTTTTTGGGCATAAAAGTTTAAACGCTAATTGCCCATCTTTTTCAACAATATGTTTGCAATGAATAGAGGAGGTATATGCACCGGTATCAACTTTAACAGGCAAATCTTCTATATTCCATACTGGAAAAGTTGCTGTTTCAACTCGTCCTATTGTTTTCATTTACAAATAAATAATAGTGTTATAAAGATAATTATTTGGCATAAAAAAACCGATACAAATGTATCGGTTTTTATAATTGAAAAAACAAGTTTACCAAATTTTTACTCTTTCTTCTGGTTTTAAGTACATTTTGTCTCCTTCTTTAATATCAAATGCTTCATAAAAAGCATCTACATTTTTAAGAGGTACATATGCACGGAACATTCCAGGAGCATGTGGGTCTGTTTTTATTTGATTTTTTAACGCTTCTGGACGAGATTTAATTCTCCATACTGTTGCCCAAGACATAAAGAAACGTTGCTCAGGAGTATAACCGTCTATCTTTTCTGGTTTACCGTTTTTACTGTAGAAAATTTGTAACCCTTCATAAGCAGCATTTACACCACCTAAATCTCCGATATTTTCACCTAAGGTAAAAGTACCATTTACGTGAACATCGTCAATAGCTACTAAATCATCATATTGTTTAATTAAGGCTTTACCTTCTGCTGCAAATTTTTCAGCGTCTTCAGGAGTCCACCAGTTGTTTAAGTTTCCGTCACCGTCAAAACGAGATCCAGAATCATCAAAACTATGAGAGATTTCATGTCCAATTACGGCTCCAATTCCACCATAGTTTACAGCTTCATCTGCTTTATAGTTGTAAAAAGGAGGCTGTAAAATAGCTGCAGGGAACACAATTTCATTATTTACTGGGTTAAAGTAAGCATTCACTGTTTGAGGAGACATTCCCCATTCTGTTCTATCTACAGGCTTTCCTAATTTTTCCATGTTTTTGTAGTAGTTCCATTTTGTAACATTCATAGCGTTATCAAAATAACTTCCACCATCTTTCACACCTTTAACTTGCAATTCTGAATAGTCTTTCCATTTATCTGGATACGCTATTTTAACAGTTAATTTGTTTAATTTTTCTAAAGCTTTTTGCTTAGTAGAATCTCCCATCCAAGTTAAACCACCAATACGCTTTTCAAATCCTAAACGTACGTTGGCAATCATTTCTTCCGCCTTTTTCTTAGCTTCTGGTGGAAACATTTTTTCTACATATAGTTGACCTAATGCTTCTCCTACAGATCCATTTACAGATGCTAAAGCTCTTTCTTTACGAGGACGTTGTTCTTTTGCACCACGTAATGTTTTACTATAAAACTCCCAGCTAGCTTTTTCTAAGTTTGTTGATAGTAAACCAGATGCACCGTTGATAGCTCCCCAACGTAATAAGGTTTTCATTTCTTCTACTGAACGATTGTTAAAGATGTTGCTTAATTCTTTAAAGTAATTAACATCAGTAACAATTACTTTATCAATATCGTTAACACCAATACCTTTTAAATGTGCTTCCCAGTTAATTGCTGGTGATAACTCTTGAAGTTCAGCAACAGTCATTGGGTTGTACATTTTACGAGCATCTCTTCTTTCCTCTTTTGTCATTCTTGGTGTTGCTAAACTTTTTTCAAAGTCTACAACTAAAGCAGCATTTTTAGCAGCTACTTCTTCAGTGTCACCAAATTCAACAAACATTTTAGCTACAAAAGCTTCGTATTTTTTTAATTTTTCTTTTGTGTCTTCATCTTCATCTACATAGTAATCTCTAGATAATCCTAAACCACCAGCTCCCATGTAACCAGCGTTTACTTTACTATCTTTTAAATCATTATAAACACCAAAACCGTAAAATGGCCCACCTCCGTAAGGTGCTACATTGGTGATGTAAGTTTCAACATCGGCTTTAGATTTAATTTCATCAATTTTAGCTAGGTAAGGTTTTAAAGGATCTGTACCTTGTTGATTACGCGAAACAGTATCCATAATACTTTCAAAATAGTAAACAGCTTTTTGCTGGTCGCTATCTATTTCGTTTCCTTGTGCGTCTTTTACTTTAGGAAAATTACCTTCTTTAATAGCTTCGTCTAAGATTGCTAATACATCCGCATCTGTTTTTTTTCTTAATTCAGCAAAACTACCCCAAGAAGATCGATCATCAGGAATTTCGGTGTTTTTTTGCCAAGTACCATTTACAAAGTTGTAAAAATCTTCAGTTGGCTTTACGGTAGTGTCCATGTTTTCTAAAACAATACCTGGAACTTTTTCTTCCGGCTTGTCTTGTTTACATCCTACAACAGCTAATGAAGCTACTGCTGTAGAAAGTAACACTTTTTGAAAAGTTTTCATTTTAATTGAATTTGATTGATTTTAATTTAACGTTAACTGTAATTGTTTTCCTTCTCTTTTCATTTTTTCATCTTTTCGTTTTCCTACCATAGCACCTAATAACATTCCTATTGGAAATCCTATACCTAATAAACCAGTATTACCAGCAAAATAAGAAAATAACAGTCCAAAAGGGATTCCAAATATAGACATACCTAAAACGAACCATTGTTTTTGGTAGTATTTTTCTGAAACATACCCTGTTTCCTTTTTTACTAATTGAAGTATGTTATGTTGTTCAATAATAAGTTTATTTCTGTACTTACGTTCTGAGTTTTGAAAAGAATTAAGCACCTCAATTTTATGATTGATAACAGTTATTAAATTAGCAGGTAATTGTATCTTTTTTAAAACATCTAATGTTTTTTCTAGGTTAGAAAATGCTTTTTGAGTTGTTTCTTTTTGAGATACAATATCTACTTTACTTAATTTTAAAATCATAATAAAGGTGCTTAATTAGTTTGGTTACATTTTATAAGTATTAAAAATTAAGATATTGTTACAGTTTAGCTTTTAATTTTTGTTTTTGGAGCAACAGGTAAGTTTTCAAATCCCATATTATATAATGTAAAACCAAAAATATCTGCATATTGTTCTATGGTTTTAGCAACTGGAGTTCCAGCTCCATGTCCTGCATTTGTTTCAATTCTTATTAAAACAGGATTATCTCCTAGTTGTTTATCTTGCAGCTCAGCAGCAAATTTAAAGCTATGTGCAGGAACCACTCTGTCGTCATGATCACCAGTTGTTACTAAAGTTGCAGGATATTTTACTCCTTCTTTTACATTGTGTACTGGAGAGTATCCTTTTAAATATTCAAACATTTCTTTATTATCTTCAGCAGTACCGTAGTCGTATGCCCAACCAGCACCAGCTGTAAATGTATGGTAACGTAACATATCTAATACACCAACAGCAGGTAACGCGACTTTCATTAAATCTGGTCTTTGAGTCATGGTTGCACCAACCAATAAACCACCGTTAGAACCACCTCTTACAGCTAAATAATCTGATGAGGTATATTTGTTTTCGATTAAATATTCAGCTGCAGCAATAAAATCATCAAATACATTTTGCTTTTGCATTTTAGTACCTGCATCGTGCCATTTTTTACCGTATTCTCCACCACCACGTAAATTAGGAACTGCGTAAACACCACCTTGCTCCATCCAAACAGCATTTGCAATACTAAAACTTGGAGTTAAACTAACATTAAATCCACCATAACCGTATAAAATAGTTGGGTTTTTACCATTTAATTCTATTCCTTTTTTATAAGTAATAATCATTGGTACCTTTGTACCGTCTTTAGAGTTGTAAAATACTTGCTTACTTTCATAGGCATCAGCATTAAAAGAAATACTTGGTTTCCAATACAGTTCGTAAGTTCCGTTTTCTGGATTAAATTTATAAGATGATCCCGGAGTGTTGTAATTGGTAAAAGAGAAGTATAATTCTTTAGCATCAGTTTTTCCACCAAAGCCACTAGCAGAACCAACACCAGGTAATGTTACTTCACGAATTTGCTTTCCGTCAAAATCATATTGGTATACTTTTGAAACGGCATCTACCATATACTTAGCAAAGAAATATCCAGCACCAGTAGATGGAGAAAGTACGTTTTCTGTTTCAGGAATAAAATCTTTCCAATTTTCTGGAGAAGGATTATTAGCATCCACAGTAACTACCTTTTTATTAGGAGCATTTAGGTTTGTTACTAAATATAAAGTAGTACCTCTGTTATCTATCACATAGGTATCACTATCAAAATTATTGATAATTGGCACTAATTTGCTTGAAGGGTTGCTTAAGTCTTTTAAGAATAATTTATTTCCAGAAGTTGATGTAGAAGCAGAAATTAATAAGTATTTATCATCTTCTGTTAAATATCCACCAACATATCTATGTTTTTCTTCGGGAGTAGCACCAAAAATAACTTGATCTGATTTTTGAGGAGTTCCTAATTTATGATAATATAACTTGTGTTGGTCTGTTTTAGCAGACAATTCACTTCCTTTTGGTTTATCATAACTAGAGTAAAAGAATCCTTCATTACCTTTCCATGCAATTCCTGAAAATTTTACATCTACTAACGTATCTTCTTTTATGGTTTTTGAATCTACATCCATAATAATAACCTTACGCCAATCACTTCCTCCTTCAGAAATTGCATAGGCTAAGGTTTTACCATCTTTAGAAAAGCTAGTAGCACCTAAAGAAGTAGTACCATCTTCAGAAAAGGTATTTGGATCTAGGAAAACTTCATCGTTTCCTTCTTTATCTTTTCTATATAACACATATTGATTTTGTAAACCATTGTTTTTATAGAAATAGGTATGTTCACCTTCTTTAAAAGGAGTTCCTACTTTTTCATAATTCCATAATTCAGACAAACGTTCTTTTAATTGTTCTCTGTAAGGTATTTTACTTAAGTAATCAAAAGTAACTTCGTTTTCTGCTTTTACCCAGTTTTCAGTTTCGGTACTTCTATCATCTTCTAACCAACGATAATTGTCAGTTACTTTTGTTCCAAAGTACTCATCTACAACAGGTTTTTTGGTAGTTTCGGGGTAATTCACGGTATTGTTTTTTGCTGATTTTTTATTTTCACAGGCTGTAAACACCAAGCTTACTGTAAAAATAGGTATTAAAAGTTTTTTCATTTTTAATAAGACTGATTAGATAATTCTCTCAAAGTTAGAATAAAAATAAATTGCATTGTTACATATTAAGAGCTTTTTAACACAATAAAAACAGCTTTGTAATGTAAGCAAGGATAATACGTCTAACTTTGTAGTAAATAAATAGAGATGACTACAGTATTATCAAAAGAAAAGTTTTTAGAAAAAGTATTTAATTTCGAACAACATAAAGAATGGAAATTTGAAGGTAAAGTTCCTGCTATTATTGATTTTTATGCAGATTGGTGTGGGCCATGTAAAATGTTAGCACCCGTTTTAGAACAATTGAGTGAAGAATATGGTGAAAAAATTAACATATATAAAGTAGATACAGAGGCAGAACCAGAATTATCAGCTGCTTTTGGAATTAGAAGTATTCCATCTATGTTGTTTTGCCCAGTAGGCGAACAACCACAAATGGCTCATGGTGCATTACCTAAAGCACAAATAGAGCAAATTATTGCAGATGTTTTACAGGTTAGCAAGTAAAATATACCATTTATACATAGTTTAAGATATAGTTATAAGGTTAGAATTACCATTTACACGTAATTTTATGCCAATTATACAAAACAATGTTTAGAGTCAGTAATCTCCCATATATTTGTACCAGTACTTTAAAATATGTATTATCTAAGGTCATAAATCGTATATTGGGGATTATTCGATTATGAAAATTATAAAAGCGGCTACTCAGCCGCTTTTTATTTTTTATATAGTTTCATAATTATCATTTTAGTAAACTCTTCATGGTCAAAAATCCAAAATAAGAAACTCCCTAATAATCACTACTAGAGCGTTTTTTTAATTTTTAAATTATTGATTTTTAATTAGTTATTAAATTTATTTTCCTAGGTGATTTTTGTAAAAAATAGCTCATTTGTTAAAAACTTGTAGGGGTTTGTGAATAAGTAGCTCTTTATTTTTGATACAATTTTTCCAATCTTTGTTGTTCCCCCTACAACATAAAAAACAGCACAAAAATTATTCAAAAATGGCTACTATAGAACCTATTTTACAAGAAAACAAGGACCGATTTGTTATCTTTCCTATTCAACACAATGATTTATGGGAATGGTATAAAAAACAACAAGCATGTTTTTGGACTGCAGAAGAAATAGACTTACACTCTGACTTAAATGATTGGAATACTAAGTTAAATGATGATGAGCGCTATTTTATAAAACATATTTTAGCCTTTTTTGCTGCTTCAGACGGAATTGTGAACGAAAATTTAGCAGAAAACTTTGTAAATGAAGTTCAATATTCAGAAGCAAAATTCTTTTATGGTTTTCAAATAATGATGGAGAACATCCATTCAGAAACATATTCATTATTAATTGACACTTATATTAAAGATGAAGATGAAAAAAACAGATTATTTCAAGCTATTGAAGTTTTTCCAGCTATTAAAAAGAAAGCAGAATGGGCTTTAAAATGGATCGAATCTGATTCTTTTGCTGAAAGATTAATTGCTTTCGCTGCTGTTGAAGGTATTTTCTTTTCAGGATCTTTCTGTTCTATCTTCTGGTTAAAAAAGAGAGGTTTATTACCTGGACTAACATTTTCTAACGAATTAATTTCTAGAGATGAAGGTATGCATTGTGATTTTGCAGTTCACCTACACAACAATCATTTAGTTAATAAAGTACCTAAAGAAAGAATATCAGAAATTATAATTTCTGCGTTAGATATAGAACGAGAATTTATTACAGAATCTCTACCAGTAAGTTTAATTGGAATGAATGCAAAGTTAATGACGCAATACTTAGAGTTTGTAACAGATCGTTTATTAACGGAGTTCGGATGTGAAAAAGTATATAACGCAACCAACCCATTCGATTTTATGGAGATGATTTCTTTAGAAGGAAAAACCAATTTCTTTGAGAAAAGAGTATCAGAGTACCAAAAAGCAGGAGTAAAATCTGGAGGTACAGGATCTATCAGTTTTGATGCTGAATTCTAAAAAAATATAAAACGTATTTGTCATTTTGGACGATGGCATTTAACTAACCTTTAAAAAAAAACAAAATAAGTATGTATGTAGTAAAAAGAGACGGTAGAAGAGAGCCTGTGATGTTTGATAAAATCACGGCAAGAGTAAGAAAGATGTGTTATGGTTTAAATCCAATAGTAGATCCTGTTAAAGTTGCAATGCGTGTTATCGAAGGATTATACGATGGTGTAACTACTTCAGAGTTAGATAATTTAGCAGCAGAGGTAGCTGCTACAATGACAACCGCACATCCAGATTATGCTAAATTAGCTGCTAGAATAGCCGTTTCTAACTTACATAAAAACACTAAAAAGTCGTTTTCTGAAACCATGACCGACTTATACAACTACATTAACCCAAGAACCGGAAAAAACTCTCCGCTATTGGCAGATGATGTGTATAAAATTATCATGGATAATGCAGATAAATTAGACTCTACCATTATTTACAGTCGTGATTTTAATTACGATTACTTTGGTTTTAAAACCTTAGAAAGATCATACTTACTTAAATTAAACGGAAATATTGTTGAGCGTCCACAACAAATGTTAATGCGTGTTGCCGTTGGTATTCATAAAGAAGATATTGACGAAGCTATTGCTACATACGAGTTAATGAGTAAAAAATATTTTACCCATGCAACACCAACATTGTTTAATTCTGGAACGCCAAAGCCACAGATGTCATCATGTTTCTTATTACAAATGCAAGATGATAGCATAGATGGTATTTATGATACTTTAAAACAAACAGCTAAAATTTCTCAATCTGCAGGAGGAATAGGTTTATCTATTCATAATATTAGAGCTACAGGAAGTTATATTGCTGGTACCAACGGTACATCTAACGGAATTGTACCAATGTTACGTGTATTTAATGATACTGCACGTTATGTAGATCAAGGAGGAGGGAAGCGTAAAGGATCTTTTGCGATGTACTTAGAGCCTTGGCATGCAGATATTTATGATTTTTTAGATCTTAAAAAGAATCATGGTAAAGAAGAAATGCGTGCACGTGATTTATTCTATGCAATGTGGATTTCTGACTTATTTATGAAACGTGTGCAAGAAGATGCTGAATGGACTTTAATGTGTCCGCATGAGTGTCCGCATTTATACGATACCTACGGAGAAGAATTTGAGCGTTTATATACAAGTTATGAGCAAGCAGGTAAAGGTAGAAAAACCATTAAAGCTCGTGATTTATGGGAGAAAATATTAGAATCTCAAATAGAAACAGGTACACCGTACATGTTATATAAAGATGCTGCTAACCGTAAGTCTAATCAAAAGAATTTAGGAACCATCCGTTCTTCTAACTTGTGTACAGAAATTATGGAGTATACAGCAGAAGATGAGGTTG
Source organism: Tenacibaculum geojense (assembly GCF_042676005.1). Taxonomy (NCBI): domain Bacteria; kingdom Pseudomonadati; phylum Bacteroidota; class Flavobacteriia; order Flavobacteriales; family Flavobacteriaceae; genus Tenacibaculum; species Tenacibaculum geojense. Next base: position 18,605 of record NZ_JBHTJR010000029.1, read on the forward strand.
CTGTATGTAATTTAGCATCTATAGCAATGCCAATGTTTGTTGCTTCTGATGAAAACGGAGCTAAGTTTTTTGATCATAAAAAATTATTTAAAGTAACCAAAAAAGTAATTAGAAACTTAGATACGGTAATAGATAGAAATTACTATCCGGTAAAAGAAGCAGAAAACTCAAATATGCGTCATCGTCCGGTAGGATTAGGTATTCAAGGTTTAGCAGATGCTTTTATTATGTTGCGTTTACCATTTACCAGTGAAGAAGCAAAAAAGTTAAATCAAGAAATATTTGAAACCTTATATTTTGCTGCCGTAACTTCATCTATGGAAATAGCTAAAGCAAAAGGAGCTTATTCTACCTTCGAAGGTTCACCAATGTCACAAGGAGAGTTCCAGTATAACATGTGGGGAATTAAAGATGAAGAATTAAGCGGACGCTGGGATTGGGCTAAATTACGTAAAGACGTAATGAAAAATGGAGTTAGAAACTCTTTACTAGTAGCACCAATGCCAACAGCCTCTACCTCACAAATTTTAGGTAATAATGAAGCTTTTGAACCTTATACTTCTAATATTTATACACGTAGAGTATTATCTGGTGAGTTTATTGTAGTAAACAAACATTTATTAGAAGATTTAGTAGAATTAGGTTTATGGGATAATAATATGAAAGAAGAGATTATGCGTGCAAACGGATCTATTCAACACATAGAAAATATTCCACAAGAGCTTAAAGATTTATATAAAACAGTTTGGGAAATGAGTATGAAAGATATTATAGATATGGCTCGTCATAGAGGATATTTTATCGATCAATCTCAATCGTTAAACTTGTTTATGAAAGATCCTGACTTTGGTAAGTTAACATCTATGCATTTTTACGCTTGGAAATCAGGTTTAAAAACAGGAATGTATTATTTACGTACCAAATCAGCTGTAAACGCAAAACAGTTTACGCTAGATGTAACTAAAAAAGAAGAAGACAAGCCAATGAGCCCTGAAGAATTTAAGGCAATGGTAGACGCTTCTAAAAACGCAGGTCCGGACGATTGTTTGATGTGTGGATCATAAAAATTTTAGAATCACTTCTTGTAGAAGGGCAAGAATCTAAATTAAAAGTAGTGTATTAAAAGAGAAGTCGAAAGGCTTCTCTTTTTAAAGAAAACCTAATTTAAATTTAATAGCTGAGGTAGAAATAAGACATAAAAAAAGGGACATAATGAAATATCCCTCTTGATTTTTTAATAGTTGGTTTCCTAGGCCAAAAATATTAAAACAAAAAGATTGAGATTACCTCATCTCTGTTTCGTATTTCAAAAGTACAAAACAAAACTCTTTTTATCAAGTTAAATATTTCTAGTTATTTTTTTCGCAGTAACAACCTCTTTAAAATTCACTAGAGGAGCTGCACTAACTTTTTATTAACAACACGTTAATAAAGTAAAATATTTGAATTAATGATTCAAGAAACATTTAGAGTAGCTATCAATGAAAAGTTGATGGTAAGAGTTACATTTATATCTAAAAATAAAGGTATTCTAACTAAGTTTTGTATTCCATTTGATATTGGACCTAGTAGAAGGTTTAAAGATAAATCACAGAGGTATCATTTTTTTGCAATTGACAATAAGCTTGGAAATCACAATTTATCAATTTTACCAAATCAAATTCTTAATATTGAAGTTACAACTTCAACATTTAATCCAGCAAATTATATTAGTTGGAAACCATGTTGGTTTATAAAAAGAAATTGGGGAATTTATTCTTAATTGTTATAAAGAGAAGTTGAAAGACTTCTCTTTTTTAGTATTTTCGACAAAATTTAATTTCGGATGATGAACTGGGAACAATTACTCTCTTTAAAACGATTTGGAGACACTCAAAAAAGAGAACGTGCACTACAAGATGAAACACGTTTAGGGTTTGAAGTAGATTTTGATAGAATTATTTTTTCTTCAGCCTTTAGAAGCTTACAAGATAAAACACAAGTAATTCCGTTATCCAAAACAGATTTTGTTCATACCCGTTTAACACACAGTCTTGAAGTATCTGTAGTAGGAAGAACTTTAGGAAGAAAAGTAGGTAAAGCTATTTTAGAAAGAAACCCTGTACTTCAAGAAAAAGGATATACTTTTAATGATTTTGGAGCTATTGTAGCTGCAGCATCGCTGATGCACGATATTGGAAATCCACCATTTGGTCATTCAGGAGAAAAAGCAATAGGAGAATATTTTAAAACCGGAAAAGGACTTCAATATAAATCAAGTTTAACCGATAAAGAGTATCAAGATTTAATTGATTTTGAAGGAAACGCCAATGGGTTTAAAATAGTAACAGAAAGCAATGCAGGAGTTACTGGAGGTTTGCGATTATCATATGCAACGCTTGGTGCATTTATGAAATATCCAAAAGAGAGTTTACCTAAAAAACCAACAAAACACATTGTAGATAAAAAGTACGGTTTTTTTCAAAGTGAAAAAGAAGCATTTTTAGATGTAGTCAATGATTTAGGATTGTTATCAAAAGAATCTGAAGGAATTTCTTATTACAGACATCCATTAGCATATTTAGTAGAAGCAGCAGATGATATTTGTTATACAATTATTGATTTTGAAGATGGTATTAATCTTGGTCTTATTGAAGAAGATTATGCTTTAGAGTACATGATAAAATTGGTTAAAGATACTATTGATAGTAAAAAATACCATTCATTACAACATACTAAAGATAGAGTAAGTTACTTAAGAGCATTGGCTATTGGAGTTCTTATAAATGAGGCTGTTAGTATTTTCTTAGAAAATGAAGATGCTATATTAAACGGAACTTTTGATAAATCATTATTAGATAAGTGTAAATACGAAGCACAAATCAACGATATTATTAACCTAAGTATATCAAAAATTTACAAAAGCAAAGAAGTAGTAGAAAAAGAAGTTTCTGGTTATAAAATAATTAATGATTTACTACATGTATTTGTAACGGCTTTAAATAACACTTATGAAGGAACTGAATCTAACTATGACAAATTGGTATTAGAATTACTTCCTACAAGCTATAAACAAGAGAAAGATAGCTTGTATGACAGGATTATGTTAATATGTAATTATATCGCTGGATTATCAGACGGTTATGCCATAAGATTACACAAAAAATTAACAGGTTCTATAGTTTAATATACTATGTTAATTAGTAGATTTGCATTTTAAAATTATTTCCTTTTAATTATTATGAACAAAAAACTACTTTTATTATTGGTTTTATTAATAAGTGGAGTTGTTGTTTTCAAAAGTTCATTTCAGAAAACTGGAATTGAAAAAGTAAAAGAACAACATGCAGCTTATTTGTACAATCATCCGTTTAACAAAGTTACTGGCTTATCAAAAAGCGAACGAAAAAAATTAAGTCTTCCTCCAAATCAATTTTTAGAGCAAGAATATTTAAACGAGATAAATCCTTACACAGGAGAGACCTACCCAGCTAAGGTTCAAAACTTACAGAAAGAATTACTAACGAATCGTGCATTAAGTAGAGTACCAGGAGATGGTGATGACAATGCTTGGGTAGAAAGAGGTCCAAACAATGTAGGAGGAAGAGTTAGAGCCGTAATGTTCGATCCAAACGATCCTACAGATGAGACTGTTTTTGCTGGAGGAGTTAGTGGTGGATTATGGAGAAACACAAATATCTCAAATGCTTCTCAAGTTTGGGAAAGAGTTAATATTCCTGATAATTTATCAATTTCATCTATAACTTATGATCCAAATAACACACAAGTTTTTTATGTAGGAACAGGAGAATCATACGTTGGTCATACTACAGGTTCTGCCAATGGAGACGGAGTCTGGAAATCTGAAGATGGAGGTACTTCATGGAATCGAATTTTTGGAGGTAACACAGGCCTTAGTTTTTATCAAGAAGCTTCTAATATTTCAGTTCTAACCCCATCCGAGATAAGTGGAAATTATACCTCAGTTACAACGAATAATTTTGGTACCAGTGTAACATCAGCAATAATTAGTGAAATTGTTTTGGTTGATGATGGTTCAATCAATCCATCCGAAGGCTGTGAGTCACTAATCAATGCTAGTCAGTTAAATGGTAAAATTGCTTTAATAAGAAGAGGTAGTTGTAATTTTACAGTTAAGGTAAAAAATGCTCAAGATGCTGGTGCCATAGCAGTAATTGTAATGAATAACGTTGATGGTTCACCTATAACAATGGCAGGTTCTGATCCAACCATAACAATACCAGCAATAATGATTAGTAAAGAAGATGGAGATTTATTAGAAACAACATTGCAATCATCTACTATTAATATCAGTATAAATGAGCCTGTATCTGACTTTACTGGTATTGTTGTACCAGGTCCTCAGCATATAAACGACGTTAAAGTAAGGAATAATAATGGTGTTTCTGAAATATATGTTGCAGTTTCCGATGCTTTATACGGCTCTTCTAATGAAAGTACATATGTAGGTGCTCTTTCCTTTGGTCTTGTGAGGTCTGTAGATGGAGGTCAATCATGGACTGAAATTAACTTACCTAAACCAACAGGAATTGATAACAAGTTATGCCCAAATGATATTGAAATTGGCTCAGATGGAAAGATATGGGTCTCAACAGCTCATTCTTTCACCTATGGGAACGGAGGCGGGATTATTTTATCCTCATCAGATGGTGTTGATTTCAATATAAATCACGAAATTCCTAATGGAGATAGAACACAAATAGCAATATCTAGTTCTGATCAAAATAAAATCTACGTATTAGCTCAAGTTAATAGTTCAACTACACCTGTTGCCTTATTTAGAACAACAGATAGTTTCTCTACCGTTCAAGACTTAGAACTACCATCAGATGACGATACAGGTATATCTGCAGTGGATTTTACAAGAGGACAGTCATTTTATAACCTTTTACTTGATGTTAGTCCATCTAATGATGAGATAGTATTTGTAGGCGGAATTGATTTATTTAGATCAGCAACAGGAGGGCTTAGTTGGAACCAATTTTCTCATTGGTATGGAGGTTTTGGACACCAGTATGTCCACGCTGATCAGCATATTGCCGCTTTTGGTAATTTTAATTCAAATAAGATGATTTTTGGAAATGATGGAGGAGTATATTATACCTCAAATTTAGGAACTTCTACGCTTCCCAGAAATAATGGTCTTAATATTACTCAATTTTACGATATGGGAGTTGCTCCAACATCTTCATTTAATGGTGACTATTTTATTGCTGGTGCTCAAGATAATGGAACTCAGTTATTTGAGAATTCTCCATTATCACCGAATTCAAGTCTAAGAGCATCAGGTGGTGATGGTGCAGCAAGTTTTTTTGATACAGACGGTGTTGATAAATATTATATAACAAATTATGTTTACAATCAATCAATTGTGCTGTATAATTATGATACAGATTCATCTGTAAGCATTAATTCGGAACAGTCATCAAATGGAGATTTTATCAATCAAGAAGAGCTTGATTCTAATTTAAATATTCTATATTCAAATTATTCTTCTGGAGGTAATTTTATTATTAGAAGGTATTCTGATATTTTATCAGAACCGTCTACCAAGTTTGAACTACAAAATAATTTACTTAGATCTGAACCATCATCATTAAAAATTTCTCCCTACAACACTGGCTCCTCAACACTTTTAGTAGGTACTAAATTAGGTAATTTACTTAGAATAGAAAATGCAAACACAAGTCTTCCCGAATGGTCAGACATTTCTGGTTCCGATTTCGTTGGTTCAGTTTCTGATGTTGAATTTGGTCAGTCTGAAAACGAAATTTTTGTTACGATGCATAATTATGGTGTTGTTAACGTATGGTATACAAATGATGGAGGTATCAATTGGCAGAATATTGAAGGTAATTTACCAGATTTACCAGTAAAAACAATCTTACAAAATCCTTTATTACCTAATGAGGTTATTATTGGTACTGAATTAGGTGTTTGGAAAACAGATGACTTAAATACTGGTAATGCTATTGAATGGTCTCATTCTTATAACGGTATGTCTAATGTGAAAGTTATGGATTTAGAATTGAGAGATGATAATACTGTTTTTGCTGCTACGCACGGTAGAGGTATTTTCTCTGGACGTTTTACTGATAACAGCGCTTCTGTAGAAGATGTTGTTAAAGGAGCTAAAGATTTTACTGTATATCCAACAGTTTCTGACGGAAACTTTACATTATTTGCTAAAAATTCTTTAGGAAGAACAAACGTAGAGGTATTTAATTTATCTGGACAAAAGGTTTTTTCAAAGAAAGTTGATTTTACATCCCAAGAAAAACAAGATCTATCTTTAAATGTAGCTTCAGGTATCTACATACTAAACATTAATACATCAGCTAATATAAAGCAATCACAAAAAATAGTTATCAAATAAAAAAAAGCTCCGAAAGGAGCTTTTTTATTTTTTATCTTCAACATGTTTTTCTAAAGCACTATACCAATTTTCTCCAAATTTTCTGATAAGCGCTTCTTTAACAAACTTATAAACAGGAACCTGTAATTCTTTACCCAAAGAGCAAGCATCATCACAAATATCCCATTTATGGTAGTTAACAGCAGCAAATTCCGCATAATCTTTAACACGTACTGGATATAAATGACAAGACACTGGTTTTTTCCAGTCAATTAATCCTTTGTTATAAGCTTCTTCTATACCACATAAGGAAGTTCCTTTGTTATCAAAAGTTACATAAGCACACTCTGCATCATTTACTAAAGGTGTTTCTAACTCGTCAAAATCACTTTTAATCCAAGTTCCTTGCTTTTCTATAGCATCTATACCTTCAGGTCTTAAAAACGGCTTAATTGTAGGATATATGTCCTCTAAAATTTTGGTTTCTTCTTTAGATAATGGTGCTCCTGCATCCCCTTCTACACAACAAATTCCTTTACATGCAGATAGGTTACATACAAACTCCTTTTCAATAATATCTTCTGAAACTATGGTTTTTCCTAATTGAAACATACTGCAAAAATAACGCTATTTTCATGAGTTTTTATATTTAGTTTATTATTCTTGTACTTAATTATTTACTTTTGATTAAAATTAGTAGCATATGAACTTTAATGTAAACGAAATTTTAACAGCCTTTATGGTATTATTTGCGGTTATTGATATTGTAGGAAATATACCTATAGTAATAGATTTACGTAAAAAATTTGGTCATATTCAATCAGAGAAAGCAGCCATTATTGCTGGTTTCATTATGATTTTATTTTTGTTTGTTGGTCAAAGATTGTTAAGCCTAATTGGTATTGACGTACATTCGTTTGCCGTAGCAGGTTCATTTATTTTATTTTTTATTGCCTTAGAAATGATTCTTGGAATTACTTTGTATAAAGATGAAGAAGAAGAAACGATAAATGCTACTGTTTTTCCATTGGCATTTCCTCTTATTGCTGGACCTGGTAGTTTAACTACTTTATTATCTCTTAGAGCTGAGTTTTTAATAGAAAATATTATTGTTGCCGTTTTATTAAATGTGGTAGTAATCTACGTAGTATTAAAGAGTTCTGGAAAAATAGGAAATTTTATAGGTCAAAACGGAATTGCTATTATTAGAAAGGTTTTCGGGGTAATATTATTGGCTATTGCAGTTAAGCTTTTTGCAGCTAATATTAAGCTATTATTATCATAACTATGTATGATGTTTTAATTATAGGTGGTGGTGTATCTGGTATGCAGTGTGCATTAGTTTTAGGTTCTGCAAATAACAAACCTTACGCTAAGGGTAAAAAGATTGGTATTATTATGCATCAACGTTCCTCACATTTACAAAATGCTGTTTTTAATAATGCAATTGGTATTCCTGCAGGAACTTTAGGTAGTGATATTTTAATTAATGGAAAGAAACATTTAATTTCTGAATATCCTCATGTAGCAATAATAGAAAACGAGAAAGTAGATTCTGTATTTACTTCAGATGATAATTATACTATTACCACAAATAAAAATACTATAACTGCTAAAACAGTAGTTTTAGCCTTAAATTATGCTAAACCACTTGATATTGCTGGACTCGAACAATATATTGAATCTCATCAGCGTGCTAATGTTTTAAAAGACAGAATTCAATTAAGAAATTACAATCACTTAATTAAAGAAGGTTTATATGTTTGCGGAACGCTCTCAGGTCATAGAAGTCAATTCGCGATAGCCGCTGGAAGTGGTGCTGCAGTCGCAACCGATATACTTACGCTATGGAACGATAATATTCATAGCCACGTTCATGATAAAGCATAAAAAAATCCCGAGTATTACACTCGGGATTTTTAATTTATATCGTTTAAATATTATCCTTTTAAACTAGCTTTCAAGAATTCTGAATTCATACGGGCAATATTTTCTAAAGAAATTCCCTTAGGACATTCAACCTCACATGCTCCAGTGTTGGTACAGTTACCAAAACCTTCTAAATCCATTTGCGCTACCATGTTTTTAACACGATCAGCAGCCTCCACTTGACCTTGAGGTAATAATGCATATTGAGATACTTTAGCACCTACAAATAACATTGCAGATGAGTTTTTACAAGTAGCTACACAAGCACCACAACCAATACAAGTTGCTGCGTCAAAAGCTTTATCAGCATTATCTTTGTTAATTGGAATTGCGTTCGCATCTTGTGTATTACCAGATGTATTTACAGATACATATCCACCAGCATGTTGAATTCTATCAAATGCAGAACGATCTACCACTAAATCTTTAATTACAGGAAATGCCTTAGCTCTAAATGGCTCAATAAAAATTGTATCACCATCTTTAAACATACGCATGTGTAACTGACAAGTAGTTACGCCTCTATCTGGTCCGTGTGCTTCACCATTAATGTACATAGAACACATTCCACATATACCTTCACGACAATCATGATCAAATGCTACAGGTTCATCACCTTTAGCAATTAATTGTTCGTTTAACACGTCCATCATTTCTAAGAAAGACATGTGCTCAGAAATATCGGTCACTTTATATTCGACCATTTTTCCTTTATCACTTGCGTTTTTCTGACGCCAAATTTTAAGTGTTAAATTCATAATCTTATCTTATTTGTACGAACGTTGTTTTAATTCAATATCGTTAAACTCTAATTCTTCTTTATGTAAAACAGCATCAGCAGGTTCTCCTTTGTATTCCCATGCAGATACATAGGTAAAGTTTGTGTCATCACGTTTAGCTTCCCCTTTTTGAGGTCCGTCTAATTCCACCGACTCTTCTCTAAAGTGACCTCCACAAGATTCTGTTCTATCTAATGCATCTTTAGCAAATAATTCTCCTAACTCTAAGAAATCTGCAACACGACCTGCTTTTTCAAGCTCTGGGTTCATTTCATTTGCACCACCTGGTACTGTTACATTTTTCCAGAAATCTTCACGTAACTCTTTAATTTCAGCCATAGCTTCTTTTAAACCTTGTTCGTTACGAGACATACCACATTTATTCCACATTATATTACCTAACTTCTTGTGGTAATAGTCAACAGAATGAGTTCCTTTATTGTTTACAAAGAAATCGATGCGATCTTTAACAGCTTTTTCAGCAGCTTCAAATTCAGGAGTTTCTGTAGATATCTTACCAGTACGGATGTCGTTAGATAAATAATCACCAATTGTATAAGGTAATACAAAATATCCATCAGATAAACCTTGCATTAATGCGGAAGCTCCTAAACGGTTTGCACCATGATCAGAGAAGTTAGCTTCACCAATAGCATAACAACCTTCAACAGTTGTCATTAAGTTGTAGTCTACCCAAATTCCACCCATGGTATAGTGAACAGCAGGGTAAATCATCATTGGCGTTTTATAAGGGTTTTCGTCAACAATTTTCTCGTACATTTGGAATAAGTTTCCGTACTTGTTTTCGATTACTTTTTCACCCTCAGCTAAAATTTCTGCTTGTGTAGGATTATCATTTCCTTTTAATTTACATTGCTCTTTACCATATCGTTCAATAGCCGATTTAAAATCTAGGTAAACAGCTTCTCCAGTAGCATTTACTCCAAAGCCTGCGTCACAACGTTCTTTAGCAGCACGTGATGCAACATCACGAGGTACTAAGTTACCAAATGCAGGGTAACGACGCTCTAAGTAGTAATCTCTATCTTCTTCAGCAATTTGTGTAGGCTTTAATTTTCCTTCACGAATTGCTAAAACATCTTCCATTTTTTTAGGCACCCAAATTCTTCCGTCGTTACGTAAAGATTCAGACATCAATGTTAATTTAGACTGATAATCTCCAGATCTTGGAATACATGTTGGGTGAATTTGTGTAAAGCAAGGGTTTGCAAAGAAAGCTCCTTTTTTGTGAATTTTCCATGCTGCAGTTGCATTAGATCCCATTGCGTTAGTTGATAAGAAATATACGTTTCCATAACCACCAGAAGCAACAACTACTGCGTGTGCTGAATGACGCTCTATCTCACCAGTTACTAAGTTACGTGCAATAATACCACGTGCTTTACCATCAACAATTACAAGGTCTAACATTTCATGACGGTTAAACATCTGAATTTTACCACGAGCTATTTGACGGTTCATGGCAGAATAGGCACCTAATAATAATTGTTGTCCTGTTTGTCCTTTAGCATAAAAAGTTCTTGAAACTAATACACCTCCAAAAGAACGGTTATCTAATAATCCACCATAGTCACGAGCAAAAGGTACACCTTGAGCAACACATTGGTCGATGATATTAGCCGATACTTCTGCCAAACGATAAACGTTAGCTTCACGTGAACGGTAATCTCCACCTTTTACGGTATCGTAAAATAAACGGTACACAGAGTCACCATCACCTTGATAATTTTTAGCGGCGTTAATACCTCCTTGTGCAGCAATAGAGTGTGCACGACGAGGAGAATCTTGATAAGCAAAAGCTTTTACATTATAACCTAATTCTGCTAAGGTTGCAGCAGCAGAACCACCTGCTAAACCAGTACCTACAACAATAACATCTATTAAACGTTTATTTGCAGGGTTAACTAAGTTAATTTTATCTTTATAAGTAGTCCATTTATCTTTTAAAGGACCCTTTGGTACTTTTGAGTCTAAAATTGCCATAATACTTGGGTATTAATGTTGATTGAAAAAGTGAAATAATGCGATAACGATAAATCCTAAAGGAATACCAATAGCATAAATTTTACCAAAAGTTTTCAATCCTTTAGTATACTTATTATTCGCTCCAACCGATTGAAAAGCAGAGTTAAATCCATGTAATAAGTGTAATGCTAAAAATACAAACGCTACAACGTATACAATAACACGTACTGGGTTTGTGAACATTTCTTTTACGTGGTGTAAGTAATCTTTACCTTGTTGACTGTTTCCTTCAACAAACTTGTCTACAATCTCTGGTACCCAAAAATCATTAAAGTGAAATACCATGAAAGCTAAAATAGCAATACCACTATAAATCATGTTACGGCTCATCCAGCTAGAGTTAGCTGCACCATTATTTTTAGCGTATTTAACATTTCTTGCTGCTTTGTTTCTTAATTCTAAGATGAATCCCATTACAAAGTGGAAAATTACACCAAACAATAAAACAGGTTGTAACACATATTGAACAGCAGGATTAGTACCCATGAAGTACGACAAACTGTTAAATGTTTCACCATTGTCTGGAAACATAGAAGTTAAGTTAATTGCAAAGTGTTGAAGTAAGAAAAACATTAGGAAGAGTGCCGAAAGCGCCATGGCTATCTTTCTTCCAATAGAAGATTTTAATAATCCGCTCATCTTTTATTAGTTAATTATATAGTACTACAAATTTAATGTCTAATCGGTACTTGAACAAACTTTACGAATCGTTTTATTTCATATTTAGAATGGGTTTAAATAGAGAACCCGTGTTAACTAATGAAAATGAGAGACTATTGTATTTACTGAGATTTTTCTGCAGTTTTACTTTTAAGCTTACGTTTATTTTTATAATAAGATTTAGTGGCAACATACATGGTTTTTTCTACTTCACTAATAATGGTACCATCTTTAGTGGTAATAAGTAATTGTTTTTCACAATCGAATTCACCTTGTACTATAACTTTTTGTTTAATTACTTCAATTTCATCCTTAGAAAATTTAAAAGAAGCATAAACATCAGATTTTGCAGGTCTTTTGTACTTTATTTTGGCAGACTTATCCCAAACAACAAAATCATCTCCTAAAATATTTAATAATTGTATCATGTATATAGGATCGGTAGCAGAAAATAAACTACCACCAAAAATGCTACCAACATAGTTTTTGTTTTTATAACTAATTGGAATTTTAATGGTAACTGTTAACAAATCATCAGAAACATAGGTAAGTTTGGCGGTAGATCTCCTATACATTGGAGACCAATTAAACCCATATTTAAAAATTTGAGATTTCGTAAAAAATTTTTCGGCTACTTTAGAAATGGTTTTGTACATGCTTCAAAAATAAAAAACCTTTACACAAGAATGCTTTACAAGGGTTAATTTTTCTGCACTTAATGTTAACAACTTGGGTGATGTAATGTAAAATTAATATCAAAAAAATATAATTATTAAGGTAAAGGGTTTTATGTTTTAATGTCTGTAAGTTTATGATTTTCAATACAAAAAAATGATTTACATTAATATTAAATCATTGTTAAGTTAGAAAGTGCTATATGGTTTTTGTTATTTTATAGTTACATTTGGTTTGCATTACTTAAATCAAACTTATGAACACTAGTGACATCAAAATATTATTAGTTGATGATGAACCAGATATTTTAGAAATTGTAGGATATAATTTACGCTCAGAAGGCTATCAAGTTTTTACCGCAAATAATGGAGCTGAAGGAGTTAAAGAAGCAAAAAAAGTCCATCCACACTTAATACTATTAGATATAATGATGCCTGAGATGGATGGAATTGAAGCTTGTGAAAAAATTAGAGGAGTAAAACAGTTAGAAAACGTCATTATTTCATTTTTAACAGCAAGAGGAGAAGATTATTCGCAGGTTGCAGGTTTTGATGCTGGTGCCGATGATTATATTACCAAACCTATTAAACCAAAAGTATTGGTAAGTAAGGTAAAATCTTTATTAAGAAGATTAAAAACAGAAGAAACTGTAGAAGCTACTACCAATATAGGTGATATTACTATTAATAGAGATGAATATGTTGTTTTTAAGGCTGGAGAACGTATAGTATTGCCAAGAAAAGAATTTGAGTTATTTTCATTATTAACCTCAAAACCTGGAAAAGTTTTTAAGAGAGAAACTATTTTAGATAGTGTATGGGGGAATGAAGTGGTTGTTGGAGGAAGAACTATTGATGTGCATATTAGAAAATTACGAGAAAAATTGGGAGATCATCACTTTAAAACAGTTAAAGGAGTAGGTTATAAGTTTGTGTTAGAGCAAGCAGAAAAATAAACGCTTAATTTTATACCATATATTTTTAGTAGATTGCCTGTTGGTAATCTACTTTTTCTTTTTAAAATGAAAAAAGTCAAAAAAACATATAGATACGCTTTGGCTTCTGCCATGTATCTAACACTGCTATCGGTATTAGTAGCTTCTTTATCATACCTGTTTTTTTATAAATCTATGGGTATAATAACCATTATAGTATTTGGGATTATACTTTTTGCTGTATCATTTTTTATTATTCAATATAGAGCAGAACATTTTATATATCAGCGTATTAAAAAATTGTACGAAGATATTTCTATTTTAGATGTTAATGATTTAAAGAAAGATGATGTTTCTACAGATGTTGAATCATTAACCAAAACAGTACAAGAATATGTAGAAGATAAAAAAGAGGAAATTGCTAACTTAACAGAAAGAGATTCTTTTAGAAGAGATTTTTTAGGTAATGTTGCTCACGAATTAAAAACACCACTTTTTACTGTTCAGGGTTATATCCTAACCTTGTTAGAGGGTGCGGGTGAAGATGAAATTATTAGAGAAAAATATTTAGAAAGAGCTAGCAAGGGGGTAGAAAGATTAACTTCAATTGTAAAAGATTTAGATATGATTGCTAAATTGGAAACAGAGGGGTTAAAAATGAATATTGAAACATTTAATATTTTAGAGTTAATTCAAAATGTTTTTGATCTTTTTGAAATGAAAGCCAAAAAACGAAGAATAACTCTAAGGTATGATAGAATGTACGAGTTTCCTCTTTTAGTTAGAGGGGATGTTGAAAGAATAGAACAAGTTCTTATTAATTTAGTTGTAAACTCTATAAAATATGGGAAAGTAGGAGGTTTTACTACGGTTAGTGTAGAGAGTTATAACCAAAATAAATATATCATTAAAATTGCGGATAATGGAGAAGGAATAAAGCAAGAACATATTCCTAGGTTGTTCGAACGTTTTTATAGAGTTGATCAAAGTAGATCAAGAGAACAAGGAGGTTCTGGTTTAGGTTTATCTATTGTAAAACATATTATAGAAGCGCACAACGAAACTATTTTATTAAAAAGTAAGTTTGGAGAAGGATCCGAATTTTCATTTACTTTGGAGAAAGCAAAATAAAAAAGCGGAGTTAAAAACTCCGCTTTTTTGTTTATTGTTGTCCCGTCCTAAAATAAGTTTACACCAATAAGACTTATTTTATGAATAACAGTTTACGCAAGAAAAAG